>NZ_MJIQ01000037.1:0-263427 GCF_001878775.1 Acinetobacter sp. AR2-3 | reverse complement strand
AACTTCGAAAGAAGTGAGGATCAATTGATTCGATATTAAGCAAAACAGCTTGATTTAGTTACGCTGAACGAACAAACTACTGCAACTCAGATATACCTGTTAATAACTCATTTGACCAAGCAACGGCAAACATCAAAAGATGTGAATAAGACCAAATGCAAAGTCATAACAGTTGTGCTGGCGACCATAGCAAGAGTGAACCACCTGATCCCTTCCCGAACTCAGAAGTGAAACCTCTTAGCGCTGATGGTAGTGTGGGGTTACCCATGTGAGAGTAAGTCATCGCCAGCTCATTATTCGAAATCCCCCTCCGCATACGCAGAGGGGGATTTTTTTATGTGCGGGTTTTTAGATAAGATATTTAACATATCTATACCTCAAAGTTGATCAGATTCTTCTGAGACAGAGGACTCCTGTCAATTTGTTTGACCTATTAGGATCTCTGTAAGGCTGGCTCTAAAAGAGTTTATAAGCTGATTTTGTAAATTTTGGCACATAAAAAAACCAGCAAATCGCTGGTTTTTTACTGCTGGCTATTTTATCCAAACACACGCATTACGGCTGCAATTAATACCCAAAGAATGGCAATCGCTACGATTGGTTCAACAATCTTTGCCCATTTTGGGGTGTCGACAACAATCACTTCTTCGATATCTTGATGCTGCTGATTCTGGCTTACCATTTGATTAAACTCCTTCATTGATGCTTCCAATGATAGCTCTTCTTGCACAATTGGTTTAGAGCCTTTGAGTTCTGTTAGCTTGTTTGTTGTCCAAACCCAATCATCTGCTTGACCAGATAAATGTTCAATTTGCCCGGTCAGTAATTCCTGAATGCTATGGATATTATGGTTGCCGGTATCATGCAGTTGTTTTAATTCAATAAGCTGTAAATGAAAAATTTCTGAAGTGCTGTGCTCAAGCTGGGCTCGATCCAGAGTGGATTGATTTTCCGGACTGGTAGCGAGATGACGCACGATTTCCAGGATATATAATTCATCAGGATGATTGATTTCATTATAAATTTTTTGTGGGTTATGACGCCATTCAGTAATAAGTTTTCCTAAAGTTAAGGCATTGATTTCTGATATATATTTTCGTCTTTCTTCTTTTGTATATTCTTTTAGAAGCTCAGGCTTTTGAGTCTCTATCTGTTCAACAAAATATTGTACTAAATCAAAAGCCATTCACTTGCTCCATTATTTTTAATCTAATAGTCTTAAAGTCGGTTTTTTCTTTGGTTGTTCAGTTTGTTCTTCAGTGCTTGATTTTAAAGCATCTTCATCATTTTGTGTATGCTCATATTCACCTGGATCAAAGAATAAACCTTGACCATTTTCACGTGCATAAATACCGAGTACTGCTGCCATAGGCACATAAATATCACGAGAAACGCCACCAAAGCGAGCCGAGAAGCTAATGGCATCATTGCTCATATGCAGCGCATGCACGGCATGTGGCACAATATTCAGAACAATCTGTCCATCTTTAATAAACTGCTCAGGAACCATGGTATTTGGGCGTGTGGCATCCACCAGCAGGTAAGGCGTCATATTGTTATCGCAAACCCACTCATAGATTGCACGTGCCATATAGGGACGGGTAGGGCTAAGGTTGAATTCTTGTTCGGACATGATGTTTCTCTATGGATGTTTGAGTTGCACTGAATAACGGTTCTTTTCCTGCAATGTCATGGATTTTACAAAGGCAGGACGACTAAAAATTCGTTGGCAATATAAATAAAACGGACGGCATTGCTGCTGTGGTAATTCTACGCCCATCTGTTTCAGACGGATAAAAATTGGTGCCAACATACAATCCAGGATACTAAATTGTTCAGACATAAAATAGGGAAAATGCTGGAATAGTGGCATTAGTGAAATCAGGATATCCTGTAACTGCTTTTGTGCCTGAGTTCTGGCTTTCTTATCCAGCGTATCAGGATGGCGTAACATGAGATCAGCCAGTTTCAGCCAGTCATTTTCAAAGCGCCAGATGTATTGTCGTTGCTCTGCCCGGGGCATCGGAGCATCGGCATACAGTTTATTCTGACGATAACGATCATCTACATATTCTGAGATAATCGAAGTATTAAATAATTTAAGTTCATTTTCGATCAGCATCGGCAATTGATTATAAGGATTGAGACTGGCCAGATCCTCATCATCGGCATCCACCAAAATCAGGTTATATTTAATCTGTTTTTCGGTAAGCACATAGCGAATCCAATGGGAACGAAAGTCATCGGCATGACTATAGAGAGTGATTCCTTGAAGAGGCGCGCTTTCGACTGACATAAATCCTGATGAGCTTCTAATGAATAGACTAGGATACTAAAATTCAACCTAAAAAGCACCAAGCATCAAAGATCAATCGGCTTGAGCCAAGGTAGATTATAAGAAAAACAACTGGAGGAAAATAAGATGCTGATCAAGCTTCCTGTCATTTTGCTGTTTATCTGTATTGGGATCGCAAATTATTATTTGATGAAGTCATTCTGGTGTCACGAAGGGGTATGGGGTAAGGATGTACATGAACAATAACAAGAAAAAAGTTCTAAATGACCCACTAACCGCCATAAAAAAACCCTGGAAAATCCAGGGTTTTTTGTCCGATTCGGTAAACGAATTAACGTTTAGAGAACTGAGGACGTTTACGAGCTTTACGTAAACCAAGTTTCTTACGTTCAACTTCACGAGCATCACGAGTAACGAAACCAGCTTGACGAAGAGCAGGTTTTAAAGTTTCGTCAGAAGCGATCAATGCACGAGTAATACCGTGACGGATAGCGCCTGCTTGACCACCAATACCACCACCAGCAACAGTGATGTAAAGGTCATATTTGTCAGTAGCTTCAAGAAGCTCAAGTGGTTGGTTAACAACCATACGAGCAGTTTCACGACCGAAATACTGTTCAAGAGTACGGTTGTTAATTACGAGTTTACCAGTACCAGCTGATAGGAAAACACGTGCAGTTGCGGTCTTACGGCGACCTGTACCATAATTAGTAGCCATGTGCTGTTATCCCTTAGATGTCCAAAACTTGTGGCTGTTGAGCAGCGTGTGGATGCTCAGTACCTGCATACACTTTCATTTTCTTGATCATTGCATAACCAAGAGGACCTTTAGGTAACATACCTTTAACAGCTTTTTCTAGAACTGCTTCTGGTTTGTGAGCGATTAACTTTTCAAAGTTAGTCTCACGGATACCACCAGGGAAACCAGTGTGGCGATAGTATTTCTTATCTTGTGACTTTTTACCAGTCACAGTGATTTCTTCAGCATTGATAACAACGATGTAGTCGCCAGTGTCAACGTGAGGAGTATAAGAAGTTTTATGCTTACCGCGTAAACGACGAGCGATTTCAGTCGCAAGGCGACCTAAAGTTTTGCCAGAAGCATCAACAACGTACCAGTCGTGTTGAACTTCAGCTGGCTTAGCGCTGAGAGTTTTCATTAAACCACTACCTATTATAGTTGGTTTGGACTATGGAATCTGTCCAAACTAAAGGAGACGCGATTCTAAACGAATACGTGAAGAATCACAAATGAAAATTAAAATTTCAAGCGCTGTATTTTATCTAATCTCCCTGGTGAAAGAAAGACCTAAGCCTTTATATGCTACAAAAACTGCAACTATATTTGTAACCATAGTTTCAATGGTATCAAAATATTGATTTATAAGTACTCTTTGCAATGATTACTACAGCGTAGGCGTGATCGGGTTATAATATTTCTCAGCTTTGCCAAATTGAGAAGATGATGCTGCCTTTATATGTCACCAGTGGGGAACCTGCCGGAATTGGTCCTGATATTTGCCTGAGTCTTGCAGATCGTGTTGATGAGCGCCCAATTGTGGTATTGGCGGATATTCATATGCTCGAGCAACGTGCTCAGATACTCAAATTATCGGTTGAGCTGATTGAATATCAAGGACAGGAGTCATCTTCAGGCATCGGTCAGCTATTTGTAGAGCATGTTCCCGTGCAGCAAGACGTCGTATTGGGTGAGCTGAATCTGAACAATGCGGCTTATGTACTGGAGCAACTGCGTCGATCCGCAGACTATGCCATGTCAGGAAAAAGTGTCGGCGTCGCGACTGCGCCTGTACAAAAGTCCGTGATAAATGAAGCGGGCATTTCTTTTAGTGGTCATACCGAGTATTACCAGGAATTTGCTGGTGTTCCACGTGTAGTCATGATGCTGGCCACCAAAACTTTACGCGTGGCCTTGGCCACTACCCATCTTCCGCTTCGTGCCGTGGCAGATGCGATTACGCCTGAACGCTTGCATCAGGTGATTGATATTCTGATTCACGACCTGAAATCCAAATTCAAGATTGAACAGCCGAATATACTGGTTTGCGGTTTAAATCCGCATGCCGGGGAGGGCGGTTATTTGGGGATGGAAGAAATTGAAGTGATCAATCCGGTACTCGAAAGCTATCGTGCCCAAGGTATCAACATGAGTTTAAGCCTACCTGCTGATACTTTATTTACTCCAGAAAACCTAAAAGATGCTGATGCTGTTCTGGCGATGTATCACGATCAGGGCTTACCTGTGTTAAAATCACAGGGCTTTGGTGAAGCCATTAATATTACCCTCGGCTTACCGTTTATTCGAACTTCTGTTGATCATGGCACAGCACTCTCCCTTGCGGGGACGGGACTTGCGAAAAGTTCCAGCCTGCACGTTGCTGTCGATTTAGCCCTCGATCTGGCGCGCCACTGATTATTGTTCATCACTCACGTTGGAAATGTTTTTATGTATCAAATTAATGCCTTAAACCCAAAAGATGAAGGGCATCAGGCTCGAAAAAGATTTGGTCAAAACTTTTTACATGACCAGCGTGTCATTGCCAAAATTGTACGCTCAGTCAATCCGCGTCCAGGTCAGAACATTCTGGAAATTGGCCCGGGTCTGGCCGCTTTGACTTCACCTTTAATTGGCGAATGTGATGCCTTAACCGTACTTGAGCTGGATCGTGATCTGGCTGCTGGTCTGCCGGGTCGTGTGCCGCATCCGGAACGTTTAACCATTATTGAAGCCGATGCCTTGAGATATGATTATTCTCAATTGTTTCAGGAAGATCGTCCACTACGTGTCGTCGGTAACTTGCCTTATAATATTTCTACGCCATTGTTATTCCATCTTTTGGAATTTGGTGACAAAGTGCAAGACATGCATTTCATGCTACAAAAAGAAGTCGTGGATCGCATTACCGCATCACCGAATACCAAAGAATATGGCCGTCTGTCGGTGATGATTCAATATTTCTGTAAACCGACTTTCTTATTCGAAGTGCCACCTGGATCTTTTAATCCGCCTCCAAAAGTGACCTCAGCGGTATTCCGTTTAGAGCCTTATAAAGTTAAACCGATTGTGGCGAAGAATGAAAAAGCGCTGGCACGTCTGGTATCGCATGTCTTTACCCAGCGTCGTAAAACTCTGCGTAACAGCTTGAAGGGTATGCTGGTCGAAGAAGGTTTTGAAAAAGCGGGTGTTGATCCGATGGCGCGTCCAGAAACCCTAACCCTTGAACAGTTTGTTGCACTTTCAGATCAAATGGTGGCTTAAATTACGATGAACCGCACTGCTCGATATAATTATGTGATTGGGGATGTTCAAGGTTGTTTTGAGGCCTTGAAAGCTTTACTCAAGGAAATCCAGTTTGATGCAGAACAAGATTTTATCTGGTTTGCTGGAGATTTGGTTGCACGTGGTGAAAACTCAATCGCTGCATTGCGGTTTATCAAAAAGCTGGCTGAACAAGGTGCGGCTGCGACGGTCTTGGGAAATCATGATTTGACTTTGCTGGCTTATGCCCGTGGTATCAAGCCAGTAAAAGAAAAAGACAATGTCCGTGATGTGATTGATGCGATCGACAGTGATGACCTGATTGACTGGCTGCGCAAACAGCCAATGTGTCTATTTCCAAATGAGCAGACTATTCTGACGCATGCTGGAATTCCGAATATCTGGAGTGCAGAAAAAACTGCTCAATTGGCACAAGAAGTTGAAGCGATCATTGCTCATGATGACTTTGATGTGCTGGATGATTTCCTGAAAGAAATGTTCGGGAAAGAACCAGCACTCTGGTCGGATCAACTACAAGGCCATGAACGTATTCGCTGTATCGTGAATTACTTGACCCGGATGCGTTTAATCGATGCTAAGGGACGCCTGGAATACAGCTTTAAAGATGCGCTGGATGATCCGATGCCGCAAGGCTTTAAACCTTGGTTTGAGTTTGAATCACAGGCCGCACAAACTCATCAGATCCTGTTTGGTCACTGGGCCGGCTTGAACGGTAAAACCATTTCGAACAAGATTCAGAATGTAGATGGCGGTTGTGTCTGGGGTAATCAACTGATGGCCTTCCGCCTGGAAGATCAGCAGATGTTCGCGGTTGATAATCCGGTGATCTAAGTGTATCCAATAAAAAGCCACGTGATCACGTGGCTTTTTTAATTCTTGGATTCTTGATTAGTCTGCACGAATCCAGGTCTGGTTACGGCCTAGAACTGAAACGCCCATACTGGCACGTAAGGTTAAACGTTTACCGGTATTGTTTAAACGCATTTTTGCATCATAAATTTTACCTGCCAATGGATCGATAATACGACCTTTGTCATAATTTTTGGTGCCTTCAACCAGTTTTAGGCCTTTTAAAATGGTCATGCCTAAAATAGGCTGATTGGTATAAGGTGCAGGGCAGTTATTGCATTTTTCACGTGGATTATAGTCTGGGCGAGGCGTGATTTTTACAATTTTGCCTGAATAGGTATTATTTGCTTCTTTGCTAATGACGATAATCGCTTTAGCCGCCCCCGTTTTATCATCAATTTGTTGCCAGGTCCCGGTAATATCGTCTGCCCACAAATTCGTCATACATCCTGCTGTAAGCGCGGCAAGTAATATTTTTTTAAACATAGAGAGTCATTCCAAAGAATTTTTATCATCGCCCGCTCATGTTAGAAATCTTACTAAAATAGTCAACACTTATCTGAATACTATAGAGTTGATACACTAAAAAAAGCTGCCAATTTGGCAGCTTTTTTGAATAATGAGAATTAGGTATTAATCTTGGCGAATCCAGGTCTGGCTACGGCCTAAAGCGGACACACCCACATAACCACGCAAGGTTAAACGTTTACCATTGGCATTTAGACGCACTCGAGCGTCATAAACTTTACCTGCCAATGGATCAATCACTTTACCTTTTTCATAATTGTTGGTGCCTTCCACATGTTTTAAACCAGTCAATACATCCATGCCCATGATCGGCTGATTGGTATAAGGCGCGGGACATTTATTGCAGGTCTTTTGTGGAGTATAGCCTGGACGTGGAGTCACTTTGATAATTTTTCCAGCAAAAGTCCCATTATCATTTTGACGAATTTCAATAATTGCTTTTGGTGAGCCGGTTTTATCATCAATTTGCTGCCAGATGCCCGTCAGATCCTGTGCATAAGCAGTCCCAGTCATCAGTGCAGCGATGAACATTAATCCTAATTTAGTTTGTTTCATTATATTTATGCCTTTTTTATAGATGAATAAAATATCCCCAACACAAAAGTGCTGTTTTTATTAATCCTGGCGAATCCAGGTTTGTGTGCGACCAATCGCAGAGATCCCGATATATCCACGTAAAGTCAGTCGTTTCCCATTGGCAGAAATCCGCCCTTTTAAATCATAAATTTTGCCGGTGAGTGGATCGAGTACCCGGCCATGTGCATAGTTATTTTTGGTGGTGGGTTTCAGTCCTTTAATAACGTCTAATCCCAAAATCGGTTTATCGGTATAAGGTGGTGGACATTTGACACATTTTTCCCGTGGTGTATAACCTGGGCGAGGTGTGACTTTATTAATCGTTCCGGTATAGGAGCCATCAGCCTGCGTTTTCATTTCAATCAATGCTTTAGGTGAGCCGGTTTTATCATCAATCTGTTGCCAAAGACCAGATAACTCCTGAGCAAAGGCCATAGAGCCTGTGAATAAAGAAGCTGAAAAAACAGTTAAAATTGCGATTTTATACATGCGATATCCTTATCCTTATTTTTTTATGAACATTCACCTAATTCCATGTGGTGAATGTTGACGCAAACTACGTTAATACACTTTCATAATATATATTGCATGAAAAAAGCATATGTTTAATATTCATACAACTTAATGCATTAAAATGCAAGCTTCTATCTACTAAAGCATAACCCCGTCACATTTTATTTAATAAAGCAGGAATTAATCCTGCTTAATCCAGGTTTGACTACGGCCTAGTGCTGAAACGCCGATATAGCCGCGTAGGATCAGACGTTTCCCATTAGCACTTAATTTTGCCTTGGTGTTATAAAGATTCCCTGATAATGGATCAAGCAGCTTGCCTTGAGCAAAACTGTTATTGCCGACGTGCTTTAAGCCAGTGAGCACATCCAGACCGAGAATAGGTTTATTGGTATAAGGTGCAGGACAGGACACACAGTTTTCTTTCGGGGTATATCCAGGACGCGGGGTAATTTTTGTGATCTTGGCAGCATAGACGCCGGAAGCCGTCTCACGAATTTCGAGGAATGCTTTAGGCGAACCAGTTTTGTCGTCAATATTTCTCCATGTGCCTGAAAGGTCAGAGGCAAAGGCCAAATGGCTGAAAGAGGCTAAAAGTAAAGTTGAAAAAAATTGAACCTTATTCATATATCTGTTCCTAGGTTGGATTAGAGTTCTTACTCTATAGTAAGAACGATTACCACATAAAACAAATGATTAATTTGATTCACTAGTCACATTTTTTGCAAATAAAGTATAAACGTAGGCAACCAGACCGCGGTAAAGACTGCATTGACGGCCATACCAAATGCGGCATAACGTCCTGCAATACTGCCACGCTGCCAGGCCTGAGCTGTACCAATGGCATGTGCGGCTAGTCCTAAAGCCAGTCCGGAGGCACGTTCATCATTGATATGTCTCAGAATAAATGGAGAAAAAGCTGCACCAATCACACCAGAAAGAATCACGATCAGAATGACCATGCTGATGGGTGCATCCAGCAGGGTGGCAATATTAATCGCAATTGGAGTGGTCACTGCGCGGGTAGCAAACGCCATAATATCTGCAGAGGACATATGCAGCAGATAAGCTAGTCCCATCGGCAAGGCGACAGCACTGATACTGGCAAAAACCAAAATGCCGATAATGGCTTTGAGCGGCAAGTCATCGTAGCGCATCGCGGCCAAAGGGATAGCAAGTGCGACGGTCACATAGCCGAGTAAATGGTTGAAAAGTGGATTAACTTCATCCATGTAATTTTCATAGGGAATGCCGAGCGCAAATAAAATCACCAGTACAAAGAACATGCTGAACACGATGACGGGAATTTGCGGAATGAACCGGTTACAGGGTTTGGCAATCAGATAGGCGATGAGGGTAACCGCAAAGCCATACAAAATAGATAACATGCGGAACTCCTATAACCAGCGCTTGGCCATTTTGGCGTAAATCCATAAAGGAATCAGGGTGCTGAAAAACATGATGAACAGAAAGGCCGGAATTTTCTGGCCCATATGTACCAGCATCATCAGTGCACCTGCACTGACAGGCAGGAAGGCAAAGGCGCTTTCCTTCATGAGCTTGTTATTGGTATCGACCAGGCGAGCAGGAAGCTTGCCAAAATAGCGCCAGGTAAACAGCGCAATTAAAAGGCTCAATAATCCGACCAGATTACCTAATTCAGGATGATTCAGTTGGGTCATTAACCAGACTGAAGCTTCCCGAAAGACAATAATTAGTAAAAGGGTGCCGATCCATGCCGGCCAATCTATTCGTTTTATCCAGTTCATTGCTATGATCATTAATATTAATAAGTTTACTTATCAAGTTTTACTCGATCTTTGACTGGATTTCAAACGCTTCCAGTGGACGTTGAAATTGCTGCGCCTGTTTGCCCAGGATTTCATCTAAAGGTAAATGCGCCTGTTTAATCAACTGTTCCAGTTTCTGTGGGGCAATTCGAATATGCAGATGTAGTTGGCCTTCATCATCATAATGTTCTGACTGGATCACATTCAGACCATAGAGCTGGTTGCGCAGCTTGCCATAAGCGGGTTTCAAGATTAAATCGAAAGACTGTAGTTGCCCCATCAAGGACTCATGTACTGCTTTACGCAGCAGGTCAATTCCTTCGCCACTATGTGCCGAAACATAGACCCGTTCCGGTTCACCTGGACGTCGATAAATAATTTTGGCTTCTTCACCGCTACAGTCAATTTTATTGTAAACCTGCAAGATCGGCACATCTGCACCAATTTCTTTCAGCACTTTTTCTACAGCTTCAATCTGCTCCAGCATTTCTGGGCTGCTTGAATCAATGACATGCAGTAACAGCGTGGCTTCTACGGTTTCCTCCAAAGTTGCTTTAAAGGATTCAACCAGCGAATGGGAAAGGTTACGGACAAAACCTACCGTATCGGCCAGCACCAGATTGCCAATCCCATCCCATTCCAGACGCCGTAAAGTAGGGTCCAAGGTTGCAAACAGCTGATCGGCTGCATAGACATCGCTGTTGGCGAGTAAATTAAACAAGGTGGACTTGCCGGCATTGGTATAACCGACCAAAGATACCGTCGGCACAGCAGCTTTTTGACGAGCAACACGGCCTTGCATCCGGGTCTGGCGGACTTTATCAATGCGTGCCTTGAGCTGTCCCATACGGATACGCAGCAAACGGCGGTCAGTTTCCAGCAGGGTTTCACCCGGGCCACGTAAACCGATCCCGCCTTTCTGGCTGTCGAGATTGCCACGACTACGAATTAAACGCGAAGATAAATGTTGTAGCTGTGCCAGTTCGACTTGCAACTTGCCTTCATAGGTACGGGCACGCTGGGCAAAAATATCCAGAATCAGTTCAGTACGATCGACCACGCGGCATTTGATCACCTGTTCCAGATTACGGGCTTGGGCTGGGGTCAGGGCATGGTCAAAAATAACCAGGTTGGCCTCCAGTTCTTCAACACGTTCGGCGATTTCTTCTGCCTTGCCGGAGCCGATAAAAAATTTGGCATCGGGTTTCACCCGCTGAGCATAAATATGTTCCAGAATTTCAGCATCTGCAGACTGGGCCAGCAAACGAAACTCTTCAGCATCAAGGTCATCCAGCATTTGTACGCTGACACTCACCAGAATGACGCGCTCTTTCCCTCGATGTTGTTGTAAATATTCCACTCAGGCCAATCTCCACTTGAAAACTTTAGTGTAGTTGAAAAAGGGCTGTGCAGATACTGAATTAGCACGGCTTTGGTTTAAAGTGCGCTGATAAACAGTTGTGCAAGTGTTACCAGTACCACGGCATAGATGAAGGTGCCGCCCAAAATATATTTGAGCACTTGTAAAGGCTGTGGTGTGTCGTTCGCGGGCTGAGTTTGATCTGGCATAGCTATGATCCTTTTCAATCTAATATTTCGATAGTTTTATTTTGAATGATTTTTTAATCCAATTAAAATTGAAGATATAGATGTTATTGGTCGATTTTTATTATCAATGCAAGTTGCGAATGAACAGTATAGAATGAGTTTAATTCGTGGATATTCCCTGTATCTCGCTTAGGATTTAATGACGTTTTTATGAACTCGACTGTACAAAACCAGACTCCAGATATCGAAGGCTTGGCCAAGTTTTTCCTGTATAGCCGGAAAATCACAGCTTCATTGGCTACCATTAGTGAAGGGTTTTACTTGGTTTTTCGTCATGGCTTATATAAAAATCCGAATAACCCGACCAATACGCGCTATGTGCAACATTTTTGCCGTCAGTTATGCAAAGTATTCAATATCGAAGTGCAGGTGCATGGCGAGATTCCACGTGAACCCGCCTTATGGGTCAGTAATCATGTGTCTTGGCTGGATATTGCCGTTCTGGGTTCCGGAGCGCGCGTATTTTTTCTGGCGAAAGCAGAAATCGAGAACTGGCCGATTCTAGGCAAATTGGCCAAGGGTGGGGGTACCTTATTTATTAAACGGGGTTCAGGAGATTCCGTCAGGATCCGTGAACAAATTACCGATTTTCTCAAACAGAATATTCCGGTGCTGTTCTTTCCTGAAGCGACGACTTCTGATGGACGAGCCATCAAAAAAGTGCATGGCCGGATTTTAGGCGCCGCGATTGAAGCGCAGCGTCCTGTACAAATCTGTCTGATTTGTTATGTGAATCAGCAGGGCGAACTGGATATGGTTGCGCCGTTTGTCAATGACATCAGTTTTGCTGCCCATGTCAAAAAAGTACTGGAAATGCCGCAAGTCATTGCACATTTAGTGGCTTTACCTGCAATTGCCACGGAAGGGCATACGGTTGAAAGCCTTACCCGTGTGGTCCAGGAAAAAATGCAGACTGGCCTAGTTGAACTTCAGTCACGGGTATTGAAAAAGCCTCAATAAGAGGCTTTTTTATGGTTTTTGTTCAAAGAATCAAACTTACATAAAGCCTTCAATAGGCAGCCACGACACCAGTTTAAGTCCAGCTTTCTGATACCATTTCATTTTTGGTTCTTTGGTAAACGTTTGAACGTCACCATTGGCTTTCTTGATTTTCCAGTTAATGTTCTGATTCGCATCCAGCACCAGTTTATACGCATATTTGCTTAAATTTTTGTCCATGGTGTCGTGTACTGCACGTGCCAAAGACGGACTGTTCAGCAACACGCCAATTTCAGTATTCAAATAGGCTGAACGCGGATCAAAGTTAAAAGAACCAATAAACACCTGTTTTTGATCCAGTGCCATCAGTTTGGCATGCAGGCTGGAACGGCTCAGTCCTTTCAGGCTGACTTTAGCTTTTTTCGAAATTTCCTCAGTATTGGCATTTAGGTGATTAGCTTCTGGGGCTGCTAGAAACTCATACAGCTGCACCCCATTTTCCAATAGATCCTGACGATATTTGGCATAAAAAGCATGCACTACGGCAACGTCATTGGCCTTAAAAGAGTTGGTCAGGACACGAACCTTGATATTCTCATTCGCCAATTTCTTTAAACGGTCTGCGCCGATTTTTTCCGGAACAAAATAGGCAGAGACAATATCGACACTTTGTTCAGGTTTTTCCAGACGCTGTAATAACTGGAAATTCAGGTGTTCTTCGGTTTTGGCCTTGGCTTTGATTTTGCTCGGTGGATCTTTGACTACTTCGGCTTCCACCCAATCCAGCTGAATGTTTTGTTCCAGCCATTGGTCAAAGGCTCTGGAACGATTGGCCAGATCCAGATAATTTTGAGTGGCTGGATCCTGACTATGGGTTTCTAGCTGTTGTTTTAAGCTTGGAAAACGTAAGCCATGATGCCGTGGATTCACCACCTCTTGTACCGGATAGGCATAATCATCATTCCAGTATTCATCGAAGGAATGAATGATTTCATCCGATGCTGCACCGACCAGCATCACATCGACATCAGAGAACTGATAGCTTTCACTGACATTATAATACTGGTTACTCATATTGCGCCCGCCAATCAAGGCAATCTGGTTATCGGCAATAAAGCTTTTATTGTGCATGCGGCGGTTAATGCGCTTTAAATCCAGCACCATGTCCATGGCGCGGTATTTACGAAAGCGATAGGGATTATACAGTTTGACATCGATATTTTGATGCTGGTTTAAGGCCAGATAAATCCCTTCCATTTTCTTGGCATTATTGTCATCCATCAACAGGCGCACTTTTACGCCACGATCTGCTGCCTGAATAATCGCATGCAGAGCGAGGGCACCGATTCGGTCGTTATCCCAGATGTAATATTGTAGATCCAGACTGCGTTCCGCTTTATTAATCAGCTGAATCCGAGCAGCCAGTGCTTCAAGCGGATCATACAGCACGCGATAACCAGTCAACCCGATGTTCTGATCACGTAAAGGTTCAACAATTTGTGCCAGGCTGGTTTGCGAGGTATCCGTTTCAAATGCCATCTGGCTTGGCTGTTCGGTTTGCTTGGGTAAGGTGCTACACGCAGGAAGACCCAGTACCAGGCTACAGCTCAGTAAAATGCCGGCTTTATAGCGATGAGTGCGTATAAAACTTGAGGATTGAAGGTGAACTTGATCGCGGGGAGCAGTGGCCATATAAGTCGAAGAATGAAAAATTAGAATTGAGTATAATTGCCAGCTATGAAAAGATAAATATAAAGCCAGTAATCTGCTGCTCGACTGAATAAGGCCAATTTATGTGGGATTCGAATTCCGTACTGTTTTATTTTTATCTGGGAATGGCGATTTTAGCCATCTGGGCGGTGGCTCAGGCATGGTCGAGCCAATCACGTACCGAAACCATTCATCCCTTTAAAGCTTTTGGTCATTTGCTGGCGTTTTATCTTGCCTATTTATTGATCCCTTTGGTTTTCTTCAGTATTTACGCTGGATGGACGGGGTATTATTCACTGCATGAAGCTATTTTTGTATTTTTGCTCAGTGGGGTTTTGACTTATGCACGCTTTATCGAGCCGCATTTAATTCAAGTGAAAACGACACAATATCAGATCAATGCAGATAAACGTTTAAAGCAGCCAGTAAGAATCGCCCTGATTGCAGACTTGCATATCGGTCTGTTTTCGGGTCATGAGCGGCAGTTGCGACAAATTGTACACAAATTAAATCATATTCAACCTGATTTGGTGGTGGTTGCTGGCGACTGGACTTATGAGCCAGAAAATAAACTGGCACAGGAGCTGGCAGTTTTAAAAGAGATTCACGCTCCCGTTTATTCAGTCAATGGTAATCACGATGAGCAATATCCCGGACCGCCGATTCGGGAATTGTTGCACTATGCACTGCAAGTCAATCAGGTCATGGATATTGAAGGTCAAATTGTCGAATTTGATGAATTTCGTCTCTTGGGTGTAGGTGATCTCTGGGCTGGAAAAGCCGATATGCGCAGTTTGCCCGACCTGCCTCAGGACAAGCCTTGGGTCATTCTTTCGCATAACCCTGATACAGTCGATATGATTCCGAAACTGCCGACGCGCCCTCTAATGCTGTCTGGACATACTCATGGCGGACAGGTAGAGCTGCCTTGGCTGACCGATTACGTCATGAAAAAAGTTTCAATTTTGGGGCATAAAAAGGGCATGTACCGTCATGAACATGCAGATGTGTTCGTCACTGTCGGTACCGGCTTGGTCGGTGTACCTTTTCGTTTCCGGGTGCCGCCTACCATTGATATTATTGAACTGATTTAAATTCAGTCGGCGTGCTGTATCGCGTTAACTGATGATCCAGACCAGAATCAGCAAGACCACTGCGACGGCCGCCATCATCCAGATTTTCTTTTCGATTTTGCGAGTCGGCACATTTTCACGTAATTGCTGTGCAGTGATTTCAGCTTCTGTGGATGTGCTCAAACTAGGATGGGTGGGGATTTCCAGTGGCGGTGTCACCAGATCGATATCACCGGCATCATCACTAAAGCGTGGACCGGTACTTTCATGTTTCATGACCACATCATGTTCCCGCACAATTTCATCAATCACTTGCAGTGCTTGAGCTTCATCCAAGGGTGTATTCTCGGTGATATAGCGAACAGCTTCTAATTTTTTATCATCTTCCAGCAAAATAATGATATTGACCAACTGCTCCTGCGAGAGGTATTCGATAAGATCCTGCATGGCCTTGCCTCATTTTTTGAATTGAGTTCATTTGATTGTTGAGCAAATTTAACGAGATAAGTAGCCGAATTTTGTTGTGAAATCATAAAAAAGCCAGCATCGAGTGCTGGCTTTTGAATCAATCTAAAATCTTAGATCTGATTGTTTACATCATCATTTTTGGTTTCACGAATCAGTAAAAACGCGACAAGCGACAGGATAGATGCTGCGGTCAGGTAATAACCGACTGCAGACAAACCATAGGCCGTTGCCAGCTTGGTTGCGATTAGCGGTGCAAATGATGCACCGAAGATGCCTGCCAAGTTAAAGGTTAATGCAGAACCCGTATAACGTACTGAAGTCGGGAAGATTTCAGACAATACCGTACCGATTGGCCCATAAGTTAAGCCCATGATCGCCAGACCAATACACAAGAACAGGAACACCACCAAAGTGCTGCCAGATTCAAGCATATCTGCAAAGAAGATACCGAAGATCGCAGAAATGACACATACCGCAATCGAAGTGGTCTTACGGCCAAATTTCTCAGCCAATACTGCTGAAAGCGGGATAAAGGCAGCAAAACACAGGGTCGCAACTAACTGCAATTGCAGGAATTCTTCACGAGAATAACCAAGTTGTTTGGTTCCCCATTGCAGCGCAAATACCGTAGTAAGATAGAACACAACGAAAGTACAGATTGCAGCAATCGTACCCAGAACCAGCATGCGGGAATGCTTTTTGAATACCTGAACAAAAGGAACATTCACTTCTTTCTGTTTATCCAGCACTTTTTGGAAAGCAGGTGTTTCATGCAATTTTAAACGAATCCATAAACCCACAATTACCAACAAGGCACTTGAGATAAACGGAATACGCCAGCCCCAAGCCATAAAGTCAGCTTCAGACATGAAAGCGCCAAGCGTCAGGAAAGAACCTGTTGCCAGAATAAAGCCGATTGGAGCACCCAGTTGCGGGAACATGCCATACCAGGCACGCTTGCCTTCAGGGGCATTTTCAGTTGCAAGAAGTACAGCACCTGACCATTCACCACCTAGACCCAAGCCCTGACCTAAACGGCACAGTGCAAGTAACAATGGCGCAGCAATTCCGATTTGCGCATAAGTTGGTAACAGGCCAATCGCAACGGTTGAAATCCCCATAGTTAGCAAAGCTGCAACCAAGGTGGCTTTTCGTCCGATCCGGTCACCTAAATGACCAAATAATGCTGCACCAATCGGACGGGCAATAAATGCAATGGCAAAAGTCGCAAGAGACTGAATGGTTGCGGTCATTGGATCTGTACTAGTAGGGAAGAACAGATACGGAAAAATAATGACAGCAGCGGTGGCATAAATATAAAAATCGAAGAATTCGATTGTGGTGCCTACCAAGCTTGCTGTTAAAACGCGAAATTTTGAATTTTGTGCTGGCTGAGCAGCAGAATTAGACGACGCCATGGAAAACCTTACACTTACTAAAAATAAAAAAACTTAGTTTTAAAAGCGTAATCTTTTTAAAAAAGGCGTAATTTTTTAAAAAAACAACTGCAATCTTCTCGCTTCAACTCGCTCAGGGTCACTGAAATGAAAAAGGAGATGATTAAATCACGTAAAGATAGATAGACAGAAAATGTGATCCTGCGCCTATCAATACAAATATGTGCCAGATAGCGTGGGTATATCTTACTCTTTTTAAAGCGTAAAACAATGCACCCACGGTATAAGCGAGTCCACCAATGATGAGAAAGGTTAAAGATTGAGCACTTAAATATTGCTGCATGTCATCAATCACCAGCAGCGCCAGCCAGCCCATGGCCAGATAAGCCGCCAAAGAAAGTTTCTGGAAACGATGAATGAAAACGAACTTGAAAAGTGTGCCAAGAAGGGCAATCACCCACAGCGCAATCAATAAATACTGGGCTTTGGCGGTCGGAATGGCAATTGACAGGAAAGGGGTATAGGTTCCGGCGATTAAATAATATATCGCAGTATGATCGACTTTTTTATAAAAATAACGGCGGTCTGCCGCAGTGGCCATGTGATAGAGCATAGAAGCAGAAAATAACAGAATCATGCTCAGCGCATAAACCCACAGTCCAATCCATTGTCCAGTACTGAGGTAAGAACCTTTAATAATCAAAAGAATACCAGCAACAATGGACAGTCCGGCACCTACACCATGACTAATATAGTTAATTCGTTCCTCATTTTGATCATAATCTGAAACCAGTGGAGCATTCTGCATGATTGTCATTCTTCTTCAAATATACACTTGTATAGTAATTCAATTTTGCTTTTAGGTTAAGAAGATTTAAACTTGATGCGCAATTCATTTCAGGTTTTATCTATGTCAACGTTGACAACTCTCTCAGATCAGGAACAGCAATTCTTGGACACCTTTCAGCAAGCTGTTGAAAGGGATCAATTTGATCGCCTGATCTTAAGCCAGTATAAAGGTGAACTGCAGGATTTAGAGAAAATGACCTTGCGAGTCATTCCATTAAATGAACAGCGCGTATTGAGCTGCCTGTATCGTTACAAGACCCAGGATGTCACCAAAAATTATCCTTTAGATGAAGCATTATTCCAGGTTACTTCACTACTGGCGTGTTGTAAGCAAGCCAATCTGATCACAATTGATGAAGAATTACAGTTGAAAAAAAACAAGAAAAAAGCCATGTTGACACGGAGTAAACATAAAGTAGCGATGAATCAGGCGAAGCCTGTTGAACAAGGTCATGACCGGATTAAACAACGTTTTGTCGATCAGGACAGTATCTTTCTCCAGCATCTCGGGATTACCGATCAAAAAGCGCAAATCATTCCGAGCATGGCGCGCAAATGGAAGCAGATTAATAAGTTTGTGGAAATTTTCTCAGGTGCCTTGGCGCAGATTAAGCCACAGGCTGAAGGCCTGCGCGTGGTGGATTTTGGTTCGGGTAAGGGCTATCTGACCTGTGCTTTATATGACTATATGCGAAAACATGGTCAAACGCCGTATGTCACCGGGGTAGAGCTTAATCCGAAAATGGTCGAGTTCTGCCAGAATGTCGCGCAGCAATCCGGTTTTGATCAGCTGGACTTTTTCCAGGGGGATGTGCGTACCTATGCACCGGAACGTCTGGATGTAATGATTGCCTTGCATGCCTGTGATGTAGCAACAGATTTTGCGATTCATAGCGGGATTCGCCTGAATGCACAGATGATCATGTGCGCACCGTGTTGTCATAAGGAATTGCGTCCACAGTTGCAGGCACCAAAGGTATTGAGCCCGATGTTACAGTTTGGCATTCATGCCGGACAGCAGGCTGAAATGCTGACCGATACCATTCGTGCTTTATTGCTCAAAGCTTATGGTTATGAAACCAAAGTTTTTGAGTTCGTGGCGCTGGAACATACCAGTAAAAATAAAATGATTCTGGCGACAAAGCGCAAAGACTATCAACAACCCGATCAGGCGATTCTGGCACAAATCCAGGCACTAAAAGAGATGTATGGGATCCAGAAACATTCACTGGAATTGTTGCTTAATGATCAATGGGATCAGCAGGGAATCGGATCTAAATGCTAAATAGTCCAGAACTTAAAATAGTTTCCGGAAGCTGGAAAGATTTGGCAGTGTATGCCAAAGCGATTCGTGAAGCGGTGTTTATTCAAGAACAGCATATTGCAGCTGAAGATGAGTGGGATGCTGAAGATGCGGTTGCTATACATTTCGTTGTTTTTCAGCAGGATCAGGCGATCGCTACAGCACGTTTATTGTCAAATAACAGTATCGGTCGGGTTGCAGTCCTAACCACAGCACGCAGTTTAGGTGTTGGTCAGTGCTTGATGCAGGCTGTGATTGACTATGCGCGTGCAGAGCAGCGTGGGTTGGTCAAGCTATCTTCGCAAGTACATGCCATTGGCTTCTATCAAGCGCTGGGATTTGAAGCTCAAGGCGAGGAATATCTGGATTGTGGTATTCCGCATATTGATATGTATTTAAAGCTTTAATTTTCAGCCATTCAAATATGAAAAAGCGAGGCATTGACCTCGCTTTTTGATGCATAGACTGAATCTGGATCAGTGGCCATGCGCTGGATTTGAGCTGTGCTCGGCATTATCCATATTGGCATGTTCTTCAGCTGACATATTGTGTTCAGCAGCTGTCGTATCTATAGGAGCAACATTATTGGCAGCTTCACGTGCTTCACGATCCGCCTGCGCTTTGGCAATGGCTTCTGGAGACATCGTCGGTGCATTTTTAAAAGCATGCTGCTGGGTAGTCTGTTTATTTTGCTGGCTTGGCATGTAATCCGGTTCATTACTTATCGCGAGCCAAAAAATAAGCATGAATAGTCCACCTAAAATACAGAAGATGATAAGTGCTTTCCAGCCCCAAGGAGATTTTTCAGGTGAACTGTGATCAGTCATAGGTCTTACCCACGTGGATATCAAACTTATGTAACTTTATAACATAAATTGATCAAAAAGCAGATCGAAATCTGTCATCAGATGAGTCTATCCAGTGCATTAAGCAAATCCAGAAGATAAAAAAGAGGAAACACGTTCCTCTTTTATTTAAGTGCCTAAGTTATTGAATCGGCTGGGCGTGTGCTGCGCGATCTTTGAGGAGTTGTGGGGCTTTGAAGCGTTCGCCATATTTATTTTCAAGTACTTTGGCACGGGTCACGGCTTTGGCTAAACCATACTGATTCAGGAATTGTACTGCACCGCCCGTCCAGGCGGCAAAGCCAATACCAAAAATGGAACCGACATTGGCATCAACGACAGATTCCAGGACACCTTCTTCCAGACAGCGCACGGTATCTAATGCCTGTACAAATAGGAAGCGGTCAATCATTTCCTGTTCAGAAATATCGTTGTCTTTTTTCCAGTAGCTGAGACCAGACCAGAGCTGCTTTTTGGCATCGGCCGGATAATCATAAAAACCTTGGCCGGCAGCCTTACCTTTACGGTTAAATTCGTGAATCATGCTGTGAATCACCTCATCCGCAGGTGATTTAGTGATGGTCTGACCTTGTGCTTCTAAAGCTTTATATCTTTCATTGGCCACATGTTCAGACAAGGTCAAGGACACTTCATCCTGAATCGCCAACGGACCCATCGGCATACCGGCTTTGAGTGCAGCCATTTCAATTCGCGCCGGATGTACACCTTCTGCCAGCAGGCGTAAACCTTCCTGCACAAAGGTACCAAACACGCGGCTAGTAAAGAAACCACGGCTGTCATTCACCACAATCGGTAATTTGCCAATTTGCTGCACGAAATCGAAAGCTTTGGCCAGCGTTTCTGGCGAGGTATTTTTACCTTTGATAATTTCCACTAGCTGCATTTTATCGACCGGACTGAAGAAATGCAGGCCGATAAAGTTCTGATCATTTTTTGAAGCCTGGGCTAATTCTGTGATCGGCAGGGTCGAGGTATTCGAAGCCATTACGCCGTTGCTGGCAAGATATTGTTCTGCCTCTTGTGTAACTTGAGCCTTGAGCGTGGGATTCTCAAATACGGCTTCAATGATCAGGTCGCAACCGGCTAGATCTGCATTCGATGCAGTTGTTTGAATCAGGCTTAAAACCTGATCTCGTTTCTCGGCTGATAAACGCCCTTGAGCGAATTTTTTATCCAGCAGTTTCTGGCTATAGGCTTTGCCTTTTTCAGCTGCTTCGATTGAAATATCTTTTAATACTACAGGAATGCCTTTGCTGGCAGTGGCATAGGCGATCCCAGCACCCATCATACCCGCACCTAGAATACCGACTTTAGTGGCTTTCCACCTTTCAAGACCTTGAGGGCGACTGGCGCCGGACTTGATTGCATTCAGACCATGCCAGAAGGTGCCAATCATATTTTTAGAAATTTGACCGGTCGCCAAATAAGTAAAGTAACGCGATTCAATGGTCAGGGCAGTATCGACATCGACCTGTGCACCTTCTACCGCAGCCGACATGATCGCTTCAGGTGCAGGGTAGCAGCCTTTGGTTTTATCGCGCAGCATCGCCGGAGCAATTGCCAGCATCTGTGCAACTGCTGGTGTCGAAGGGCTACCACCCGGAATTTTATAGCCTTTTACATCGAATGGCTGCTGAGATTTTAGATTGGCTTTGATCCAGGCAATGGCCTTTTCTAGCAATTCATCTGTACTGTCTGCGATCTCATGAATCAACCCTAAAGATCTGGCTTTATCGACTCCAAACTGTTTGCCTTCCATTAATAAAGGAAGGGCATTTTGCAGACCGAGCAGGCGGACGCTACGGACGATACCACCGCCACCTGGTAATAAACCCAGTGTGACTTCAGGCAGGCCAAATTTGCTTTTAGGGTCATTCAGGGCAATACGATGATGGGCACACAAGGCAATTTCCCAGCCCCCGCCAAGCGCTGTACCATTCAGTGCAGCAACGACAGGAATACCGCGAGTTTCGATATAGCGTAGTTTGGCTTTCATCTCTTCAATCATATTGAAGAATTCAGTTGCATGTTCAGGAGTGGCTTGAATCAGTTCATCCAGATCGCCGCCAGCAAAGAAAGTTTTTTTCGCTGAACGGAAAATAATCCCGGCAATATCTTCATCTGCTTGTAACTGGGCAACGACTTCATCCAGTGCCGTGCGAAAGTCGGCATTCATGGTATTGGCAGACTGGTTTGGAGAATCAAACGTTAAAATAACAATATTATCTTCATTTTTTTGATATTGAATTGCGCTCATTATTTTTCTCCTTATACCAGTTCAATAATGGTTGCGATGCCCATACCGCCACCTACGCAAAGTGTAGCCAGACCCCGCTTTTTGCCCTGGCGTTCTAACTCGTCCAGTAATGTCCCTAAAATCATCGCACCAGTCGCACCGAGTGGATGTCCCATGGCAATTGCGCCTCCGTTGACATTCACCTTGGCAGGATCAACTTTCATTTCATTGATAAAGCGCATCACCACAGCAGCAAAGGCTTCATTGACTTCAAACAGGTCAATATCATCAATTGTTAAACCGGCTTTCGCCAAGGCCTTACGAGCGGCCGGGGCAGGGCCGGTCAGCATAATGGTTGGATCTGCACCGACCAGTGCCGTCGCCAGTACTTTGGCACGTGGCTTGAGACCTTGTTCTTTTACTGCTTGTTCCGATGCGATCAAAACCACAGCTGCACCATCGACAATGCCTGAAGAATTCCCGGCATGATGCACATGATTGATAGCACCCACTTCAGGATATTTTTGCAGGGCAATTGAATCAAAGCCCATTTGCCCCATAGTGGCGAAACTTGGATTGAGTTTGCCTAGGCCTTCTGCGGTCGTTGTCGGTTTGATAAATTCGTCTTTGTCCAGAATCACCACACCGGCTTTGTCTTTTACCGGGATCACGGATGCATTGAAATGGCCATG
The DNA here is from genome assembly GCF_001878775.1 of Acinetobacter sp. AR2-3. Lineage (NCBI taxonomy): Bacteria > Pseudomonadati > Pseudomonadota > Gammaproteobacteria > Moraxellales > Moraxellaceae > Acinetobacter > Acinetobacter sp. AR2-3. The sequence goes on along the minus strand of NZ_MJIQ01000037.1, from coordinate 240,433 downwards.
GGCTTGAGCAGCAGCCGCTTTCTTTTGTGATTGTTCGGCAAACTGATCTACATCTGCACGGCTATAACCGTCAATGGTAGCAATCAAGTCCGCACCAATACCTTGTGGAATAAAGTCACAAGCCATATTGGTTTCAGGGTCCAGTGCCCAAGGACCACCGTCTGAACCCATCGGAACGCGGGACATGGATTCGACTCCACCTGCAACAACCAGATCTTCCCAGCCAGAACGGACTTTTTGTGCGGCCAGATTGACAGCTTCCAGACCGGAAGCACAAAAACGGTTAATTTGCACACCCGCCACATCATTGTCCCAGCCGGCAGCGATGGCAGCCGTTTTGGCAATATCGGCACCCTGATCACCAATTGGGGTGACACAGCCGAGCACGATATCATCTACTTTTGAGGTATCAAATTGATGACGAGCCTGAAGTTCATTGAGTAAACCAGTCAGTAATGAAATGGGTTTTACTTGATGTAAAGATCCATCTTTTTTGCCTTTTCCGCGTGGCGTACGAATGGCGTCAATAATATATGCCTCGCTCATAGCATGTCCCTTTTATTGATTTGATGAAAATTATTCTAATGACTCGAGTGTAATGCTTAATTTTTGAAGTGCAATGACGAGAACGGGCCAGATCATTTGAGCGATTTAGCCAATTTTAGCTATAAAAAAGCCTAAGCTTTTGCTTAGGCGGAGAGAACTGGTTTTATTATTAAATATTATTTCGCAACATCATTTGATTAATGATAGCCATGTAATTGACGATACAGACCCGGGGTTACACCCGTCCATTTTTTGAAGGCACGGTGGAAAGTACTGGTTTCACTGAAACCGACTTGTTGCGCGACATCTTCAAGGGTTAGATCCGGATTAAGTAACAGGTGAATTGCGGCATCACGGCGCAGGGCATCTTTCACACCTTGATAGCTTTTACCTTCGGCTGCCAGACGGCGACGCAAAGTTTGCGGTGATAGATAAAGCATCGACGCGACATCGTTTAATGTTGGCATTTCTTCGCCAATCTGGCTTTTCAGTACATCACGAATACGTGAAGTCAGTGAATTGGTATTTTTGAATTTCACCAGCAGTTGGGCCGGCGCTGCTTTCAAAAATTCCTCCAAGGTTTCTTCATTCTGGCGAATTGGTAGGTCCAGATAGTCCGCAGCAAAAGTGATCTCGGTACGTGGCATATCGAACTGCATTACCGGCGCAAAGAATAAAGCATCATATTCATCGGCATGGTCTGGACGAGGATAGCTAAAATGCACGCGTTCCAGTGGCAGGCGACGTTCAATGAGCCAAGACGCTAAGCCATGCCAGATCATCAGCATGCTTTCGGTAATGAAATGATCCGGATCCATTGCGTTTGGAATGAGTGGAACCAGACGAGCTTCGTGTTTGTCGCGTTCTAGGGTCACCGACCAGTCATCACCAAAGAGTTTGTAGAACTGGGAAGACAGTTCCAGTGCATCACCCAGAGTTTTGGCATGAATAATGAGCTGACACATGATCGCAAACGTACCCAGACGGCGTTGCTGTTTATCAAAGCCAACATGCTCGTCCTGAGTCACCATCCACAACATTTTTATAAAGCGGGTATATTGTTCAGGCGAAATACGGGCTTTGGGTTGATGCAGCAGCTCTGCTTCAATCCCGACGTGAGACAATAAAGTATCGACATCCATGCCCAGACGTTTAACGCCAGATAGAGCTGCATTGACGAAATGGATACTGATCGTATCACGACTCATGTTTAATCCTTCAGTCTCTTTAATGTTCACTAATAATTGACCTAAATGACGAAAAATAATAAAGCAATGGCAATTTACAAGAATACCTTTGCCATTTTCTTACATATTAGATTGCCGAAACTATCAAGGTAAATGGCTGAACATGACATTGTTTTTGTGCATTTATGTGCCTATTATGCTGAAAAAAGCAATATAAGTAGAGCAAATACTCCAATGTCATATGTATTAAAAGGATTGAAAATCCTCGACTTTTCTACACTTTTACCCGGCCCATTTGCCACATTATATCTTGCTGATTTAGGTGCAGAAGTTGTGCATATTGAATCACCGACCCGACCGGACCTGTTGCGATTAATGCCACCCTTTGCAAATGGACAAGCCACTTCACAAAGTTATTTGAATCGAAACAAGCAATCGGTTGCACTGGACTTGAAAGATCCTGCGAATATTGAACTGGTTAAATCCAAGATTGCAGATTATGACATTGTGATTGAGCAATTTCGCCCCGGTGTAATGCAACGTCTAGGCTTAGATTATCAAACCTTAAGCGAAATTAATCCAAAATTGATTTACTGTTCCATTACCGGTTATGGCCAAACTGGCACATATAAAGATAAGGCAGGGCACGACATTAATTATCTGGCTTTATCTGGAATTGCCGGACACAGTGGTCGGATTGAAAATGGCCCACCTGCCTTGGGAATTCAGGTCGCCGATGTTGCAGGTGGTTCCATGCATGCCGTGATTGCGATTCTGGCTGCGGTGATTGAACGCCAACAAAGTGGCAAAGGGCAATATATTGATATTTCCATGACCGATTGCGTGGTGACGATGAATAATTTGGCGGCTTCTGCCAGTCTGGCTGGCAATCAGCATCAACGGCCTGAATCAGGGTATCTGAATGGCGGTACTTTTTACGACTATTATGAAACCCAGGATGGGCGTTATTTGTCGATTGGCAGTCTGGAACCACAATTTATGCAGGGGCTGGCACAGGCTTTAGAGCTGCCGATTGTTTTGGAAAAAGGTGCTTCTTATGCCGCTGAAGATCATGCTGCGGTGAAACAGGCGATTCAGAATAAAATCAAGACCAAGTCATTGGCTGCATGGCAAACGCTGTTTGCCGCGCTAGACGTCTGTGTCGAACCGGTACTCAAACTTGAAGAAGCTTTACATTCTGATCTGGCCCAGCAGCGGGGATGGGTTGTACAGGTGCCACTCAAATCCAATAGTCAGCAAACCGAAGCACAACTGGCTTGCCCGATTAAATTTTCACGTTCCACGATACGTTATGAATTTGTAGGGCAGCAATTGGGAGAGAGTCAAAATTGGTAGAATTTTTAAAGTGTTAATAGAGTAGAGAGAGAAATCTTTCTATATGAAAATAAGTAATAATGATTGAAGAATTTAATCATTATTACTTTAAATTTAATCCAATGCTGTAAACACTGAGATCCGTGAAACTTTGGCAGGCTTATCAATAAAACCGCTATGAAATATGTATAAAAAGCATTTTATTGATAGGTTCAATCTCGCTATCCTTGCCGGCGATATAATAGAAACTACTAGCTGTACGCCATGTATTTATATACTGATTTCGATCAGCAACTGATTAATGAACGTGTTGCACAGTTCCGTGACCAAACGGAACGTTATTTAGCCGGTAAACTCACTGAAGATGAGTATCGTCCGCTTCGTCTGCAAAATGGTCTGTACGTACAGCGTTATGCGCCAATGTTACGTATTGCTGTGCCATATGGTTTGATGAACTCAAAACAACTTCGTAAAGTGGCTGATTTGGCAAAAGAATATGACCGTGGCTACGCGCATATTTCGACCCGTCAAAACATCCAGTTTAACTGGCCAGCGCTTGAAAACGTGCCGGATATGCTGGCTGAACTGGCCACTGTGCAAATGCATGCGATTCAGACTTCAGGTAACTGTATCCGTAATACCACGACGGATCAGTATGCCGGTGTGGTTGCAGGCGAAATTGCCGATCCACGTCCGACTTGTGAATTGATCCGTCAATGGTCGACCTTCCATCCGGAATTTGCTTTCTTGCCACGTAAGTTCAAGATTGCAGTCTCTGCGCTTGAAGAAACCGATCGTGCAGCCACTGCATTCCACGATATCGGTGTGTATATCGTGCGTAATGAAGCAGGCGAAATGGGCTATAAAATCAAAGTCGGTGGTGGTCTCGGCCGTACGCCAGTGATTGGCAGCTTTATTCGTGAGTTCTTGCCGCGTGAAGACCTGATTGCTTATCTGGAAGCAGTGCTTCGTGTATATAACTTGCATGGCCGTCGCGACAACAAATATAAAGCGCGTATCAAGATTCTGGTAAAAGCCTTAACACCAGCCGTATTTGCCGAGAAAGTTGAAGCTGAATTTGAACATACGATTAAAACACTGAAAATCGATGCAGACACCTTGGTGAAAATGGATGAGAACTTCACGCCATTTGACTACCAAGATTATGCAGATGAAGATTTCACTGAATTGTTCGCGCAATATCCGAAATTCAAACAGTGGTTCAACATCAATACCAATGCACATAAAGTGAAAGGTTATCGTATCGTGACGATTTCACTGAAACGTGCCGGGATTGCACCGGGTGATGTCAGCACCGAAGAAATGAACCTGATTGCAGACCTTGCCGATCAGTACACTTTCGGTGAGCTGCGTACTACGCATGAACAAAACATTTCCCTGGTCGATGTCCCACAAAAAGATTTGTTCGCTGTATGGCAAACCCTTGACCAAAATAACCTGGCACGTGCGCATATCGGTTTCTTGACCGACATCATCTGCTGCCCAGGCGGTGACTTCTGTTCATTGGCCAATGCGAAATCCATTCCGATTTCTGAAGCGATTTCCCGCCGTTTTGATGATCTGGATACGATTTATAACCTAGGTAAACTGGATCTGAATATTTCAGGTTGTATGAATGCCTGTGGTCATCACCACGTGGGTAACATCGGTATTTTAGGTGTAGACAAGAAAGGTGCAGAATTCTACCAGATCACTTTAGGCGGTAATGCCGATCATGATGCTTCGATTGGTGACATTCTTGGCCCATCATTTGCAGCCGAAGTCGTGCCGGATATCGTAGAAGAAATTCTGAATACTTATCTTGATCTGCGTCAGGATGGTGAAGAGTTTATCGATACTTATCGCCGTGTCGGCATTCAACCATTTAAGGAGCGTGCATATGCTTAATACCGCACTTCAAGTGCTCTCTAAAGATGGCACGATTGCAGACAACACATACCAATTAGTTGGTGAAGATGGTGTTTTGCCACAGGGCGATGTGGTTCTGACTGTGGAACAGTTAGACCAGATTGCCAATATATCAGGTAAAAAAGCATTGTACTTAACCGTCGATGCTTCTCCTGAAAACCATGAATTTCCACTGGACCAGCTAGACGCAATCTTTATCGAGTTTGCCGGTTTTAATGATGGCCGTGGTTATTCATTTGCAGCACTTCTTCGTCGCCAGGGTTTCCAGGGCGAACTGCGTGCTACTGGAGATGTATTCAAAGATGTACTGAATTACATGAAGCGTTCTGGTTTCGATACTTTTGTGATTAAAGAAGGTAAGGATATTCAGGAAGCTGCTGCTGGTTTGAATGATTTCAGAAATCCGTACCAGGCATCAACTGCGGTTGCGCAGGCACATTATCAAACAGGTGCTTAATTTAATTAAGTTGCTGTCAAAAAGCCGGATTGATTCCGGCTTTTTTATATCTTGATAAAAGCCTTCAGTTTTCTTCAAGTTGACAGTTGATCAGCCAGTGAATTCCAAACTGATCGCTAAAGGCAGCATAAAGTGCGCCCCAAAAGGTTTTTTCTAGCGGCATTTCAATTTGACCATTCACCGATAAAGCATTAAAAAGTCGTTGTACTTCAGCTTGTTCGCTGGCGTCTAAGTTAATGGAAATATAATGATTATTACCTTGCGTGAATATGGTATTGGTTTGCGCGCAAAATTGATCATTCGTATGGGATGCCATCAGTTCTGTAAATTCATTGATAGGAAGTGAGATATGCAGGATTTTATTTTTATCCGCTTCTGATAGCTTGACGCCTTCTTCAGCTGGCATGTCACCATAACGACTCAGACTTGAAAATTCGCCGCCAAAAACTGATTTATAAAAGTTAAAGGCTGCTTCAGCCTGACCTTGGAAATTGAGGTAATGATTCAGTTGCATGGGAGAACTCCCTTTTATTTACTTGCTTTAATCTACGCCACTTTGCGGTATTTTGCGCGAGCACGCTTTATCAAAATGTAAGCGAAAAAAATCCTCCAGATTAGGAGGATTTTTAACTCCCTCTCCTTATGGGAGAGGGATGGGGTGAGGAAAGAGGTTACAGTAATTCAATCGCTACAGCAGTCGCTTCACCACCACCGATACACAATGCAGCAATCCCTTTTTTTCCACCGGTACGTTTTAGTGCATGAATCAAAGTCAGGATAATACGTGAACCGGTAGAACCCACAGGATGGCCGAGAGCACATGCACCACCATTGATGTTGACTTTTTCAGGGTCTAGCTTGAACTCATCCATTGGGCACATGGTGACCATGGCAAAGGCTTCATTGATTTCCCAAAGATCGACATCAGAAGCGGTCCATCCGGTTTTATCCAGTACTTTCTGGATTGCACCGACTGGAGCAATGGTAAATTCAGATGGATGTTGAGAATTCGAAGCATAAGCAACAATTTTGGCTAAAGGATTTAAGCCTTTTGCTGCTGCATTGTCAGCTGAAGTAATGACCAGAGCGGATGCGCCATCTGAAATCGAGCTGGCATTAGCCGCTGTAATCGTACCGTCTTTAGCAAACGCTGGACGTAAAGTTGGAATTTTATCGATGTTGGCATTAAATGGTTGCTCATCTTTATCAACGACCACATCGCCTTTGCGGGTTTTAACTGTTACAGGCACGATTTCATCAGCAAAGTAGCCTTCATTGACCGCAGTTTGCGCACGTTTTAATGAGCGAATCGCAAAATCATCCATTTGCTCACGGCTATAACCTTTGGTATTTGCCATATCTTGGGCAAATGAACCCATCAAGCGACCTGTTTCAGCATCTTCCAAGCCATCCAGAAACATATGGTCCTTGATTTCACCGTGACCCATACGGAAACCGCCACGTGCTTTTGGCAATACATAAGGAGCATTGGTCATGGATTCCATGCCACCTGCAACCACGATATTTGCAGAACCGGCTTTAATCATATCTGCAGCTTGCATGACGGCTTTCATGCCTGAACCACATAATTTATTAATGGTTACAGCGCCAGTAGAATCTGGAAGACCAGCTTGACGCATTGCTTGACGTGCGGGGCCTTGTTTTAAGCCTGCCGGAAGTACACAACCCATAATGACTTCTTCAATATCTGTTGGTTGCAGACCCGCACGGGCAATGGCTTCTTTAATGGTGACCGCACCCAGTTCGGGCGCAGTTACACTTGCAAGACTACCCTGAAAGCCACCCATGGCTGTACGTGCACCATTGACAATTACGATGTCAGTCATTGTTCTCTCTCCGTATGAGTTTTAATCAATTTTTTCAAACTTAAGCAGTATATTGAAAAAAACTCAGGATTGAAGCGTTAATCGCAGCGAAGCATAAACTGGATAGTTCTGTTAGCAAGATGAGAGACTTTCAATCCTGATATGGCCCATTTTGCTGAGTACAATACGCTGTTGGCTAGAAAGATGGGTAGAACAATAATAGAAACTACCATTTGAACCAATCGGCAAGGCAGTATGTGCTTGATAAGTGACACTCGGTAAACTCAAAGTTCCTCGCCAACTTAGGTTACCGTATTTGAGGTTCAGTGCATCAATATGTAAAATTTGTTCGTCTACATCCACTTGCCTGTTTTTATTTTTATCAATAAAAACCAGCATGTTCTTGTTCCATTGATTGGCTTGGCAACTGAGAGAATCTTGGCTCGGGCAGATTACAATATTTTGATGAAACACTGCAGCCTGGCTGCGTGCATAGCGATTAATTTGAGATAATTTGATCGGAATATTTTTGGCTTCCTGTTTGGATCGATAGTCATGGAAGTACGGTAGGGCGATACTGACCAGAATTGCAATCATTGCAATACAGATAATTAACTCAACAATAGTGAATGCTCTTGTTATTTTTTTATACATAGAGTTACCTGATTTATATATTATTTTTATAATAAAGATGTTATTAATTATACGTTTTTTATGCTTTGTGGAGCCGAGTAATCAGTCCTTACTTAAGTTTCAAGAAAGTGATTAAAAAATAATTGGCAATCACCATAGGGTATTCAGAATAAAAAATTGAGTAAAAAGTTACCGAATTACAACGGAAATTGTAAGTAATTTTGTCAATAATTTACTTGATTAAATTAATCAAGCACTTGGAAAAATAATAAAGTGTTTGTATGATGCCATGTGAATAGCTTAAGAATAAAACTGGGGTAATAAAAAGCCTATCTCAGGATGGCCTATTGCGGGCTTGAGCTTGAACAACAATTTTTATCTCTGGAGGATAAATCCATGAAAATGAGTCGTATTGCTTTAGCTATGCTTGTAGCTGCACCTTTTGCTGCTGCAAATGCAGGCGTAACTGTTACTCCGTTGATGTTAGGTTATACATTCCAAGACACCCAGCACAATAATAACGGTAATGATGGCGAACTTACTAGTAGTCCTGAATTACAAGACGATTTATTCGTAGGTGCTGCTATTGGTGTTGAATTAACTCCTTGGTTAGGTTTTGAAGCTGAATATAGCCAAGTAAAGGGCGATGTTGACGGTGCTGCTGAAGGTGCAGAATACAAAGGCCAAAATATTGCAGGTAACTTCTACGCAACTTCTGACGTATTTACTGGTAACTATGACAGCAAAGTGAAGCCATACATGCTTCTAGGTGCGGGTCACTACAAATACGAATTTGAAGGTGTGCCACGCGGTACTCGCGGTAATGAAGAAGAAGGTACTCTAGGTAATGCTGGTGTGGGTGCATTCTGGCACATCAACGATGCCTTAGCGCTACGTACTGAAGCTCGTGGTACTTACCACTTTGACGAAAAATTCTGGAACTACACAGCATTAGCTGGTCTTAATGTTGTTCTAGGTGGTCGTCTGAAACCAGCTGCTCCAGTAGTTGAAGTTGCTCCAGTTGAGCCTGTAACTCCAGTTGCTCCAGCGCCACAAGAGTTGACTGAAGACCTGAACATGGAACTTCGTGTGTTCTTTGATACAAACAAATCAAACATCAAAGATCAATACAAACCAGAAATCGCTAAAGTTGCTGAGAAGCTAGTTGAATATCCAAACGCTACTGCTCGTATCGAAGGTCACACTGACAACACTGGTCCACGTGCACTAAACGAACGTTTATCTCTAGCACGTGCTAACTCTGTTAAATCTTCGCTTGTAAATGAATACAATGTTGATGCATCTCGCTTGTCTACTCAAGGTTTTGCTTGGGATCAACCGATTGCAGACAACAACACTAAAGAAGGTCGTGCTATGAACCGTCGTGTATTCGCGACAATCACTGGTAGCCGTACTGTTTTAGCTGAACAACCAGTTGCTCAATAATTCATTATTGAACACTCATTAAAAAGGCAGCTCTTCGGAGCTGCTTTTTTTGTGTCTGTATTTTGACTACACTTAGCCTGTTAAGATGTCGTTGAGTAAAAATATGAGTGTCGAAATTCCTGAAGACTTGCAAAATCTGGAAGCCAATAGCGGAATTTTTTCGATTTGGATGATTTTTCATCATTATGGGATTGATCTGCATATTCCGGACTTGGTTCAGCTCTGTCGCCATGATCCCGAGATGGGAACTTCAACTATTGCCCTTGCTGTTGCTTTGCGGACCTTAGGACTGGATGTCACTTTTTTTAGTGAATATGATGCAGACAAACAGCCGGTTGAGCTTGAGTTTTATCAACAAGCACATCGCTTAAATATTCCTGTTATAGAACAGCCATTGTCTTATGCAGAAATTCAGGAAAATGTAGAAGCAGGACGTTTTGTGATTGTGTTCTACGATACCTTAGACGGGGTAGGCAATCATTCACTGATCTATACAATCGATGAGAACGAAATCAGTTTCTTTGACAGTTTTGATGCTATGCCAGCCCAGGTATTTGAGCAGCAGCGTCAAGCAGAAGGAATTTGCCAGCAAGTGATTGTGATTGATGATCGCAATTTTGTGATGCGTCATAGTTAATTCAAGAAATAAAAAATCAGCCCGTAAGCTGATTTTTTTAATGAATAATTTTTTATTCCTGATCAAGTTTCATCGGCTGCACATCCATCTCTTGATAAGAGACCAGTTTGGTTTTTTTCTTCCATTTGTAGCCGAACCAAATCGCTAGGAATAGCGGAATACTGATATAGGTCGATAATACACCCATCCATTGACCGGCCAAAACATCCTGATAGTTCTGTCCGAGAACAACAATCGCACACAGGATAAATGCAAACCAAGGAGCAAAAGGAAAGAATTTAGCGCGATAAGCCAGATCTTCCAGTTTATAACCTTGAGCCAAATAACCTTTGCGGAAGCGGTAATGCGAAATTGCAATCCCGAGCCAGACAATAAAGCCACACATCCCTGACATGTTTAGCAGCCAGTTAAAGACTTCCTGTTCACCAAAGAAAGTAGTCAGGAAGCATAGAGCTGCGATCGCCGTAGTGGCATAGAGTGCATTCATTGGCACACCACGCGGGTCCAGACGCGCGAACATTTTAGGTGCACTACCTTTACGCGCCATATTAAACAGCATACGGGTAGATGAATACATGCCCGAGTTACCTGCAGATAGAATGGCTGTCAGGATCACTGCATTCATGATACTGGCGGCAAAGGCAAAACCGGCTTTTTCATAGAGTAGGGTAAATGGCGAAAGCGCAATATTATCTGTTGCAGCGGCCTGTAATAAACGTGGGTCATTATAGGCAATCAAGGTGCCGATAATGAAAATACACACAATATAAAACAACAGGATACGCCAGAAAATCTGTTTGATGGCCACCGGGATGGTTTTCTTTGGATCTTTCGATTCACCTGCCGCCACACCGACCATTTCGGTACCCTGGAAGGAGAATCCGGCAATCATCGCCACGCCAATTAATGCCTGGAAACCACCGACAAAGGGTGCATCACCAATGCTCCAGTTGGCAAATGCTTCCGCACCCGGGGTGAGCATGATCTTCACGATCATCCAGATTCCGATGATGATAAAAGCAATGATCGCGAGAACTTTCACCAGAGAAAAGAAAAATTCAGATTCGCCAAAGCCTTTTACCGTCAGGGCATTAATCCCGAAAATAATGGCAAGGAAAATGGCGCTCCAGTACACGCCCGGTATATCGGGAAACCAGAATTTCATAATGAACTGAACGGCAACCAGCTCAAAAGCTACGGTAATGGCCCAGTTGTACCAGTAGTTCCAGCCCAGAGCGAAACCAAAACCACCCTCGACATATTTAGTGCCGTAAGTGAAGAATGCACCTGAGGTCGGGTTATGTGTGGCAAGCTCGCCTAGACTGGTCATCAAGAAATAAATCATGATCCCAATCAGTACATATGCAAGTAGTGCACCGCCTGGTCCAGCGTTGGCAATGGTCGCCCCTGAGGCCAGGAATAGACCTGTACCAATTGATCCGCCAATGGCGATCATATTCAGATGACGAGCACCCAGCTTACGCTGCAGCTGCATCGTGTTTTGCGTTTCGCTCATCATGATTCCTTAACATTTTTTTGAGTGCTGGCGAAGAGCACTTTAAAGCCTTGTTGATCCGCTTTCACTGTGCAGCGACCAAAGTTTTGTTCAATCAGGGTCGGATAGTTCAAGAAACGGTTGGCCACGATCCAAAGCTCGCCGCCTGATTTTAAATGACGACGCGAGGTTTTACACAAGGTTTCACTTGCCGTGTAATCGGTCTCGATTCCCATATGAAAAGGCGGATTACTGACAATAGCATGCAGGAACAAGGGTGCATCCTCAATACCAGTAACCGCTTTGATTTCAATCTGTTCAGGAGTGAGCTGGTTTTCTGCAAAGGTCATTTGCGTAGAAGCCAGTGCAAAGGCATCGACATCCATGGCAAAAATCCGGTTTTTCGGATTCAACTTTGCCAGATACGCACTAATTACACCTGCGCCACAACCAAAGTCGGCAATCTTACCTGAAGTAACTTGTGACAAATAAGGTAATAGGGTGGCAGTTCCTACATCCAAACGGTTTTGACTAAAGACGCCTGGAAGTGCACAAATATTCAGGTCGCCATTTGGTGTCGATACGGTATAACGCTGTGCCCAGTCTGCAAGTGCTTTTTTCTCGACCGTATGTTCTAGAACCAATTGCCAAAGCTGGCAATGACGCGCGCTGTCAAGTTTGAGTGTTTTACCAAAAGGCTGCAACTGTTTGGCTGCGCGTTCTATCCCGCCTTTCTTTTCACCGACCAGAAAAACACTGCTACCCGGTTTAAGCTGTGCTGCCACAGTGTGCAGTAAATAATTCAACAGTTCTTTAGACTTGGGTACAAAAATAACGGCCTGATCAAACTCAGCTTCAGGTATCTCTGCACCAAAATGCACATCTGCTTGTTGTGACTGGAAATATTGAAAATCATTAAAATTCCATGTCCAGACAGCCGGATTGATAGAGGCATCGAATTCAGCGAGCAGATCATCTGTTGGTGCATTAATCAGTAAGATGCGACCCGACAAAAAATCATATTGTCTTAATAAAACTTCGCTTTTAGGATCCATAGGTATCTCTCCAATATAAATAACACTGCCTAAGTCTGACCTAGACAGTGTTCTTTGGACATGAAATTACTTCTTTGTTTCAGGAAGTACTACATTCAGAATAAGGGCAGCGATACCACCAGTAGCAACGCCTGAGCTAAAGATATTACGGAATAACTCAGGAAGATGTTCAAGAATTTGTGGAACTTGTGCAACACCTAAACCCAGTGCTAATGAAATCGCAATAATCAGCAGGGCACGACGGTCCAGATGGACACCAGACAGAATGTTAATACCAGAGGCTGCGACTGCACCAAACATCACCATCACTGCACCACCCAGTACCGCTTGCGGAACGGCCTGAATAATACCAGCAACTGCAGGCAACAAACCAAGAATAACCAGCAAAGCAGCAATCCAGATGCCGACATAACGACTCGCTACACCCGTCAACTGAATTACACCATTGTTCTGTGCAAATACTGAACTCGGGAAGGTGTTAAAAATACCGGCAAGGAATGAATTCGCGCCATTCACCAGTACACCGCCTTTAATGCGCTGCATCCATTTTGGACCATCAACTGGCTGGTTGGAAAGCTTTGAAGTCGCAGTGATATCACCAATCGCTTCTAAAGACGTCACCAGGTAAATGAATGCCATCGGAATAAACAGGCTCCAGGAGAAGCTTAAACCGAAATGCATTGGGGTTGGAATCTGTACCAACGGTGCATCTTTTAGACCAGAGAAATCCAGATGCCCCATAAAGCCCGCCAGAACATAACCACAGATCAGGGCGATCAAAATGGCAGAACTTTTTACCCAGGTAATCCGGATACGGTTCAGAATAATAATCAACGCCAAGACGGTACAAGACATGATCAGGTTGTCAGCATTGGCAAAAGTTTTATCGCTCATGGCCTGATAACCACCGCCCATACTGATTAAACCTTCTTTAATTAAGGTCAAACCAATCAGCAGCACGACAATCCCGGTCACCAGCGGTGTAATCAGTTTTTTGATCCAAGGCAGAATTTGTGACACGCCCATTTCAATAAATGCACCTGCAATCACCACACCAAAAATAGAAGCCATTACTGCTTCTACAGGTGTACCTGCAGCCACCATGGCTGAACCAATACCAATAATTGGACCGATAAAGTTAAAGCTGGTTCCTTGGACAATCAGCAGACCGGCACCAAAAGGTCCGACTTTTTTAGACTGTAAAAAAGTTGCGATGCCCGAGATCACCAAGGACATGGACAAAATCATGTTGGTGTCTTCTTTGGAAACACCGAGCGCTAAACAAATCAGCAGGCCAGGGGTCACAATCGGGACAATAATCGCTAATAAATGCTGGAATGCAGCTAAAAAAGCAATCAGTGGTTTTGGTCGATCTTCGAGACCGTATACCAGGTCGAGTTGATCTTTAGAAGGAGGAGATTGATTAAAATCAGACATGTGTCAATGCAAATTAAGGCTGGGTGGCGCTATTCTAATCGAGTTACACGTCTTTACAAAATCAAAAAAGCCCCAACTGGGCAAAAAAAGTTGAGGAGTGTGGTTACAGTGACTATAAAAGTTTTGTATTTTTCTGTATAATTTGCCCTCAAATTACATACGCATTGAATTTACATGTCAGATATTAAAACTCTCCGTAACATCGCCATTATTGCGCACGTCGATCATGGTAAAACCACTCTTGTAGACAAACTTTTGCAACAATCAGGTGCTCTCGGTGATCGCGCGGGTGAGATCGAGCGTGTCATGGATTCTGGCGCTATTGAAAGTGAACGTGGTATTACCATTCTTGCAAAAAACACTGCAATCAAATGGTTAGATGAACGTACCAATACTGAATACCGCATTAACATCGTGGACACCCCGGGACACGCCGACTTCGGTGGTGAAGTTGAACGTGTAATGTCGATGGTTGACTGCGTACTTCTTCTTGTAGACTCACAAGAAGGCCCGATGCCACAAACTCGTTTCGTAACGCAAAAAGCGTTCGCACGTGGTTTGAAACCAATCGTGATTATTAACAAAGTCGACAAGCCAAGCGCGCGTCCAGACTGGGTAATTGACCAAGTATTTGATTTGTTCGATAACTTGGGTGCTTCTGACGAACAGTTAGACTTCCCAGTTGTTTATGCTTCAGGCCTTCGTGGTGTTGCTGGTCCTTCTCCAGAAGAACTTGCTGAAGACATGACTCCGTTGTTCCAAACGATCGTAGACATCGTTGAACCACCAGCAGTTGATGTTGATGGTCCATTCCAAATGCAGGTATCTTCACTTGACTATAACAGCTTCGTAGGCGTTATCGGTATTGGTCGTATCCAGCGCGGTTCAGTGAAATTAAACACACAAGTAACTGTAATCGATAAAGATGGCAAAACACGTAACGGCCGTATCTTAAAAATCATGGGTTATCATGGTCTAGATCGCGTTGACGTTGAAGAAGCTTCTGCAGGCGATATCGTTTGTGTAACGGGTATCGATGCACTCAACATTTCTGACACCATCTGTGATCCGAAAAATGTTGAAGCTTTACCTCCATTGTCTGTAGATGAACCTACAGTATCGATGACATTCCAGGTAAACAACTCACCGTTTGCTGGTAAAGAAGGTAAGTTCGTAACTTCACGTAATATCCGTGAACGTCTAGACCGCGAATTGATTCACAACGTAGCATTACGTGTTGAAGATACTGATAGTCCAGACCGTTTCAAAGTATCTGGTCGTGGTGAACTTCACCTTTCAGTTCTTATTGAAAACATGCGTCGTGAAGGTTTCGAAATGGGCGTATCTCGTCCACAAGTAATCATTAAAGAAATTGATGGTGAAAAACAAGAGCCATACGAAAACGTTACTTTTGACGTTGAAGAACAGCACCAAGGCGCTGTAATGGAACAAATGGGTCATCGTAAAGGCGAAATGACCAATATGGAAGTTGACGGTAAAGGCCGTATCCGTATTGAGGCAACTGTTCCTTCACGCGGTCTGATTGGTTTCCGTTCTGAATTCCTGACCATGACTTCTGGTACAGGGATCATGACGTCTAGCTTCTCGCACTACGGTCCAATGAAGCAAGGTACTGTTGCGAAACGTCAAAACGGTGTACTGATTTCTATGGTTCAAGGTACTTGCCTGGGCTATGCACTGTTCACACTTCAAGACCGTGGTCGTCTATTCGCGAAACCACAGTTAGAAGTTTATGAAGGTATGATCATCGGTATTAACTCTCGTTCAGACGACATGACAGTTAACCCGACTAAAGCAAAACAGTTAACCAACGTACGTGCTTCTGGTACTGATGATGCGTTAACGCTGGTTCCTGCGATTGAATATACACTTGAGCAAGCGCTTGAGTTTATTGAAGATGATGAACTAGTAGAAGTAACACCTAAGTCAATCCGTATCCGTAAGCGTTTCTTGACTGAAAACGAACGTAAACGTAACCGTTCAGGTAAATAATCGCTAGATTATTTCGGGTTTTCAAAAACCGTAATCTTTTCGAAGATTACGGTTTTTTTTATATTTAAGCGATGCTCACATTGCAATTTACTAAAACGCATTAAATTAAGTCAAAATTAAAAGTATTTACTCAGGTATAATTTGACCCAAAACTTGAAAATAAAATATGGGAGCAGTTATGAGTATTATTCAAGAATTTAAAGAGTTTGCGATCAAAGGCAATATGATGGATCTGGCGATTGGTGTCATCATCGGTGGCGCTTTTAGCAAGATCATCGATTCATTGGTGAAAGACATCATTATGCCTTTAATTACCGTGATTACCGGTGGTGGCGTCGATTTTACGCAAAAATTCTTTATCTTAGGAAGAAACCCAGACAATTTACAATCTTTAGATGCCTTGACTAAGGCGGGTGTGAATGTACTGACTTACGGTAACTTTTTAACGATTTTAATTAATTTCTTAATCTTAGCCTGGGTCGTATTTTTATTGGTTAAATTCATGAATCGTTTACGTAAACAAGAAGGCCCAGTCGAGGAAACTCCGACTACCCCAGCCGATATTGAATTACTGCGTGAAATTCGTGATGAATTGAAAAAGCGTCCACCTCAAGTCTAATTTTTCTAATCCCCCTAAATCCCCCTTTTATAAAGGGGGAACTCCTCCCTTTGACAAAGGGAGGTAAGGAGGGATTTATAAATATTAAAAATCCATCCGAAACTTGATTTCGACCAAATGAAAACCAAACTGGCTTTTGACCGGACCATGTAATACACGTTCAGCGGCAGTAAATACCAATTTATCAATCACTGGAACCAGCTGGCCTTTCTTCACTTCACCTAGCTCACCGCCACGTTTGGCAGAATTACAGGTTGAATATTGTTTGGCGATTTTATTGAAGTCGGCGCCACTTAAAATCTTCTTTTTAAGCTGTTCAGCAGTTTCTTTATCTTTAACCAGAATATGACGCACAATGGCTGTTTTCATGACTTTTTCCCTCGTACAGTTGCCACTTTTTTGACAGGGAGCTGGATCTTTTTCAAAGGTTGGCATTCAGGACAAAAAACAGAAGCCCGTTGTCCCAATTTGATATTTTCAAGCGTGGTCTCGCAGTTCACGCACATCTCACCGGCACGGCCATAAGCCAACAGGGTTTGCTGAAAATAGCCATTTTCGCCCATGGCATTGGTGTAGTCTCTTAAGGTTGAACCACCCAGATCAATTGCCTGTTTCAAGATACGCTTGATTTCCAGCACTAGCTTTTCAATCTGCACCAAGCTTAACGTCGAGGCCGGTTGTGCCGGATGAATCCCCAGATTAAACAGACTTTCAGTCGCATAAATATTGCCTACGCCCACCACTATATGGTTATCCATAATTGCAACTTTGGTGCCAACATTTTTATTCTTCAATTTTTCAAATAAATACTTGGCATTAAAGTTCTCGCTTAAAGGTTCTGGCCCCAACGTGTCAATCAATTTGCTTTGTGATTGTGCATCCAGCCAAAGAATGCAGCCAAAACGGCGAGGATCATGATAACGCAGTTCGATATCTTCAAACTGAATGATTAGATGGTCATGTTTGCGTAATTCTTCATTGCTCTCGCATAGACGGAAACTCCCCGACATGCCTAAATGCCAGAGCATGGTGTCGTGTTCAAACTCCGCCAGAATATATTTAGAACGGCGAGTGAGCTTCAGTAATTTTTGCCCCACCAGCTTTTCTATATTCTCCGGAATAGGCCAGCGCAAACTTGACTGACGTACTTCAACACGTTTTACGCGTTGCTCTAATAAAGGCAATAAACTGGTTTTGGTGGTTTCAACTTCTGGTAATTCAGGCATAACACATCAGTGGCGAGGGAGATGCAGCTAATATTGGGTGAATTGGCTGGGATTGCAAGCGTTAATCTGGGTGAAATCGCTGGAAAATGACTGGGTATTTCATATTTATTTAAGCTGTAATTGTTTAAAGAATAAACTGGGTTTCTATGTTTTTATAGCGAATTTTCTTAGAAGTAAATCGAATGGAAATTATCAATACATTATAAGCTGATGAAAAATATATAAATAATTTAAGATTTTTTAAATAAAAATTATATTTTTATGTTTAAGACATAACTAAAAGTTTAATGAGTAATAAAAAAAATGCTGGGAATTTGTATGAAAAGTTATGTAAATTCATGCACCTAATAGCAATTTAAAAACCTTGCTTGTTTTTCTCTCCGAATGTTTAGGTTTTACATGAAATATTTAGGTCTAGCTCTATTGCCTTTAATGGCTGCCATGACAACCGCTCAGGCGGAATCTGCATTTGATCCACAAGGTCAGTATTTACTGGGGGACTGGAATGGTCAACGTACAGAACTGGCCCAACAGGGAATTAAATTTGAAGCCAATCTGTTAACCGATACCGCCTATCTTGCTGATGGTGGTCGTAATGAGGGCGCAGATCCATTAACTTCTGCCCAATTATGGCTGGGTACTCAACTGGATATGGAAAAGCTGGCGGGATGGAATGGTGTCACTGTACGTGCCTTGATGAGTGCACGCCAGGGTCAAAGTACCTCTGTTCGTGACTTGCAGGATCCTAGTACGCCGCAACTGGCCAATGTACAAGGTACTTTTGGGCGTGGTAATCAGGATAGCCGTCTGAGCGAGCTGTCTATTGAAAAGAATTATAAAGACCAAGGACTCAGTATTAAGGCGGGTCGTCTTGGTCTGGGTATGGACTTTAATGTCATGGCTTGTGATTTTGCCAGTACGGCATTTTGTGCTGCACAGATGGGTAAATGGCAGGGCAATATCTGGATGAATACGCCTGTAGCACAATGGGGTGCGCGCGTGAAGCAGCAACTCAATCCTGAACTTGCGGTACAAGTCGGTGTGTATGAGTTTAATCCCGATAATGGTAATGGCGCTAAAGAAGGTCAGGGCTGGAGTCTGGATACCGACCATGCAGATGGTGTGACGATTCCGGCAGAAGTGATCTGGACACCGAAATCATTGGTGAATGGCTTGCCGGGCAGCTACCGGGTTGGCGGGATGTACAATACGGCCGATGATGTTGCCAACCAAAAAGATATTGCCAATCCTACTGATGCCAAAAACCGTACCTTTGCAGGCTGGTTAGCTGTAGAACAGCAGTTAACGTCTATAGGTCAGGGCCGTCAGGGTTTGCATTCATTTGCTAACTTTACCTGGCATGATCGCGATACTAACAAAGTGGATAATTCACAACAAATTGGTGTGAAATATATCGGTCTTTCGGACAGCCAGCCGAATGATATTTTAGGTCTGGCGGTCAATCGTGTGCATGTGAATGATCGCTTTGCTGATTCACGGCCAGCTTTCAATGCTGATGCAGAATACAATATTGAACTGAACTATAGCTATAACACAACAAAGTGGCTGATGCTGCGTCCAAACCTGCAATATGTCATTAATCCAGGTTCAAGCAACAATGTGGATGATGCACTGGTACTCGGTTTGACTACACGAATCATCTTCTAAAGTTTGATCGTTCACGTTATAACTAAACAGGCTCTTGGGAGCCTGTTTTTATTTCTAGAGTGAAACTGTGCAATAAAAAGAGGAAATACAGCGTGGCATTACTATTTCAACCTATTCAATTTGGATCACTGCAACTTCAAAATAAAATCGTAATTGCGCCGATGTGTCAGTACTCTGCAACAGAGCAAGGGGAAATTACCTATTGGCACGAGCAGCAATGGGCCAACTATGCCTTATCGGGTGCAGGTTTATGTATCGTCGAAGCGACTGCGGTACAGCCAGAAGGCCGGATCAGTTATGCCGATCTGGGTTTGTGGAATGACGAACAGGCGAAGCAGATCAAGACCTTACTGGAAAAAGTTAAATCCATTTCCCCGATGCCTTTTGCCATTCAGCTCGCACATGCCGGACGTAAAGCTTCAACAGATAAACCATGGGCAGGTAAAGGTCAGTTTAAGCCGAATGAAGCACATGGCTGGCAAACTGTTTCTGCCAGTGATATTCCTTTTCAGGCCGATGAACATCCACCTAAAGCCTTAAGCCAGTCGGAAATTGAGCAGGTCATTGCTGACTTTGCAAAAAGTGCCAAACGTGCAGTTGAGGCCGGTTTTGACCTGATTGAGCTGCATGCAGCGCATGGTTATTTACTGCATCAGTTCATGTCACCGCTTTCCAATAAACGTGATGATCAGTATGGCGGTTCACTGGAGAACCGGATTCGCCTGACTCTGGAAGTATTACAAGCCATGAAGGCGGCGGTTCCAGAAGGTTATCCGATTGGAGTGCGTATTTCGGCCAGCGACTGGATGGATCAGCCAGATAGCTGGACTATTGATTCTTCAATTGAATTGTCCAAAGCACTGGAAGCTGCGGGTGCTGCCTATATTCATATTTCCAGTGCCGGCTTACATGCCAAACAGAACATCGATGTGAAGCCGAATTATCAGGTGCCTTTTGCAGATGCGATCAAGAAA
Source organism: Acinetobacter sp. AR2-3 (assembly GCF_001878775.1). Lineage (NCBI taxonomy): Bacteria > Pseudomonadati > Pseudomonadota > Gammaproteobacteria > Moraxellales > Moraxellaceae > Acinetobacter > Acinetobacter sp. AR2-3. Next base: position 219,950 of record NZ_MJIQ01000037.1, on the reverse strand, counting down.
GTCGTGAGTATTCCCGTGATTGCTGTAGGTTTGATTACTGAAGCTAAGCAGGCAGAAGATATTTTACAAAAGGGTCAAGCTGATGCCATCGCCTTGGCTCGTGCCATTCTTTATGATCCACATTGGCCTTGGCATGCAGCGGCAGCACTTGAGGAAAAAATCAAGATTTCACCGCAATATCTGCGCTGTGCACCGCATGGTTTGAATCACCTGTTTGAGCCTTTTTAACACTGCTTTAGTCTCAGAAATTCTTATAATGGAATATCACTGGCAAGAGGATACTGCATTATGATTTTTGCGGTCATTGTGCCCATATTTTTATTATTGGCACTGGGTTATCTGACTGTAAAGAGTCAAGTGTTAAGCAAAGAGCAGGTGGGGACGGTCGGTGCTTTTGTCATTAAAGTGGCCTTGCCCTTGCTGTTCTTTCAGTCCCTTGCCTCCAAAGACCTGCATGAAATCTGGTATTTTGAATACTTTGCCGTGTATAGCAGTGTGACCTTGCTGCTCTATGGTAGCGGCTTCTGGATTATGCGCCGTCATTTTCAGAATACGCATTCGCAAAGTGCAGTGCTGTCGTTGGGCGCTGCAATGTCAAATACTGGATTGATTGGTACGGCTGTGCTCAGCTTATTGATCGGGCAACAGGCGATGACCTATACCTCTCTGGTGGTCATCATTGAAAGCGTGTTGCTGATTCCGCTGGTGCTGGTCATGGCTGCGCTGGGCACACAACATCAGGCAAATCTTGGCGCCATTTTGAAAAGTGTACTGCTGACCTTGCTGAAGAATCCCTTATTTATGGGGGTCATGCTCGGCATGGCCTGTGCGGTTTTCCAGATTAAAATTCCAGTCTATCTCGATCAGGTCTTCGCCTTGATTGGTCAGACGGCCTCACCATTGGCCTTGTTTGCCATTGGCGGCGGGATCGTAGGAATGAGTCTGAAATATGTCAATCTGCAAAGTTTCTATCTGGTATTTTCCAGCAATATCATGATGCCGTTATTGATGTATCTGGGACTGAGCCAGTTAACTGATTTAAGTCAGGAAATGGTCCATGCTGGTACGCTCATTGCAGCTTTGCCGATGCCGACGATTTTTGGCATGTTGGGACAGGCGTATGGTCTGAATGATCGAACTTTAACGCCATTGTTGATGAGTACCATTGCCGGTTTTATCGTGACCAGTGGCTTAATTGCCTTGTGGTGGGGATAATCTTTTAGAAGATGGATGCTCCACCACAAAAAAAGCCCCAAATTGCATGGGGCTTTTTTATGTTTGAGTTTTATCGGTTCACTTAACTTTTCTTCGCAGGTGCTTTTTTCTGCTCAGCCAGCATTTTATCTACTGCTGCCAAAGACTCTTTGGCCTGTGGAACATTTTGCTGCGCCAGTGCGGCAAAGATTTTCTTCGCTTCTGGCAGATTTTGCGGAACAATACTGCCATTGGCAAACATATTGCCCACTGCCATCAGCGCCGGAATATAACCTTTTTTGGCCAGTTCCTGAATGCTGCTTAGACCTTGCTGAATCGGTTTTTCATCTTTATTTTTGAAACCGCTGCTGATGTCATATAAGGCTTTGGCATGAATGGCCTGCATATTGCCTTTGCTGATCAACGGTTGTAGCTTTTGCAGTCCGGCTTTATTTGACGCTGCCGTATTTTCAGAAAACAGCAGTATGGCCAGATCAATGCTGGCATCATCAAACTTGGCTGCCGAAGCGCGTTCCAGATGCTGTTTGGCTTTGGTCAAATCCTGTTTGAGTCCGAGTGTGCCGGCCGCGTAATTTTTACCCAATACATAATTGGCCACCGGATAGCCTTTGCTGGCAGACTGCTCATAGAGCTGAATGGCTTTTTTCTCGTCCTTGGTTGTACCTTGGCCGGTTTGAGTCAAATAGCCTAAGTTATATAAAGCTTGGGCATTTCCCTGACTGGCCAATTGATTTAAAGCGTCATAGGCACCTTTAAAATTATTGGCTTTGACCATGGCCTCAACTTTTTGGAATTGGGGATCGACTTGATCTTTTACGGTATTTGCCAGAGCGAATTGCCCAGAAAGGGCAAGAACTGTAGCGAGTACTAATTTTTTCATGGTTCCTATAACCTTATTATTGCTGGCACCTTATTCCTTGGTGCGGTTTTAATCATTTTCACTTACATCATAAAAGGATTTTGTGCTTTGTAAATATACAATTTGTCACTAAATACAAATCATCGAAGCACAATACACCGATTAAATCGATGCATGATTCGGACAGATTTCTGATCAATCCTGCAGATATCAAAAGGATTACTTTGCTTCAGCCGACTTCTCTGTTTAAATCTCGGTTTGAATCAGACTCCCAGGATTTCACCATGTTTGTCAAAACCATTAAACGTCACTATGACAGAATCAATGCTGATGAATCGATTGCCGATGAAGACAAGATTGATGCGCTGCTGATGAAACTTGGTGCAGAGTTTTTGATGAGTCAGGAAGACCGGGTATATGTCTTTCAAAAAGGTGAACTCACGGCAAAGTTTGATGCCAAACATGCGCGAGCCTATCATTTCAAAGATTATGTGGTAAAAGACATGAATAAGCTGTTTCATGGTTTTTAAAACAAAAAAGCCAAGAATTTCATCTTGGCTTTTTTTATGTGCTAAGCACTCATTATTGCGGACGCGCCACATCACCACTTAAGGCTTCAGGAAGTTCCAGAACTTCTAGACCTAGCTCGGTCAATGCTTCAGGTTTTGCCACGACTAGCGCTTTATAACCATCCTCAATCGCGATGCTATTGACAATTTCAACATCATTACTCAATTTGGTCGCAACATCAGGCGCGGCACCTGTGCCTTGAACCAGATGTAACCAGTGTTTTGGCTTGGCTTTAAACCATAAACGCGCAATCACTTCCTGACCCAGGTAGCAACCCTTGTCGTAGTGAATGCCTTCGCGTTGATGCAAACGTAATTCTTGTGGTTGAAACAGGGTGGCAGTCGCAGCCTGAATCCAGGCCTGACCTGATTCAATGGCTTGCTGTTCCCACATCGTCACATCGGTTTCAGTCGTCACAAAGTCAGTATGAATCCCATTAATGACTGGATAAACTGGACCGACCAATTCCAGTTTCATTTTTGAGAAGGCACCAAATTTTTTAATATGATTGGCCAGTTCCGTGGACTGATCTTCAGTGCTCACGATTTCAAAGCTTTCCGGACTGATTTTTTTAAGCCATAAGCCAAATTGAATGCGGCCTTTCAGACTGCAGATTGCAGTATAGCGTGTCTGGTTTTCCGCCAAAGTTTCAGTATTCAAAGTCACCTGACCTTGAAGGAATTTTTGTGCATCTACACCATTCAGACTAAACAATGTAAAAGCAGGAGACGCTGCCATAATAAGCCCCGGTTTGAATACTATAAATCAATGCAGTTATTGTGCAGCAAGCATCAAATAGAGGCAAACAAAAAAGCCAACAATCGAAATCATTGGCTTTTAGCGAGCAGGTCTTTAGTGGTGATGGCTAGCCGGTAATGGCGAATCACAAGGGAATTTGCCTCCACAGACCCGTACGGTTTCCATCATGCCCTGATCTTCATGGTCGAGGATATGGCAGTGCTGTACGAAGTCACCTTCAAATTTCTTGTAATGGCTGCGCACAATATAGGTATAGTTTTGTTTTACAAAAAGCGTGTCCTTAAATTGTCCTTTCATGCCACGGTATTGCACATCATCCAGAACTGGATTCACCGGATCTTCTGGGGCTACTGACTCACTGACATCTTTACCTTGAGGATTCAAAATTTTAACAATCTGGAACGGGTTAACATGAATATGGAACGGATGACCACCAAAACCAGCGCTGGTCAGTTCCCATTCATCAGTCTGTCCAACTTGTAACTGACGGACATATTCGCCATCTACTGAACCATCTCCATCAAAGAAATCTCCAAAACTCAGTGTATCTCCATCTTTTTTATGCCGGAAGCCAAATTTGAATATGCCAGTTCTAGGGTCGGGGCCGAGCGAAAAAGCACTATATTGTTTTGGTCGGGCAGCAACTACTTTATCAATTTCCGGTGTCATCAGTGATGGATGATCACTAAACGCAGAAAGATTAAGCTGAGATAACTGGGTCTGAATGTCTTTGCTTAAACCAATTTTTTGTGCCCGATCTTTCAGGAACTGGGCAGCAGTCTGAGGCTTGGTCTTGGCTGCTTTTACATTGACCCATCCCAGCAGTTGGGCATTGAACCGATGATTTGGAGCAATTTGAGGACCTATATTCGGTAATGGCGCGTTAATTTCATCATCGATATTCAATTTGGTGTCAAAAATGCAGTATCTATTGGTGGTCGGAAAAGCAACCATTGCATCATGACGATAGCCTGGATGGAACACGGACAGGGTTCTGGTCTGTACATGATTCATGGTTAAGCCATCTTGCGCGATGGTATGCACATTCAGGCTATTCAGCTTGTCAAATTCAGCTTTCTTGTCTGCCTCCTGATAGGCTGAACAGGCTTTAATAGTTTGTTCTGCGCTAAACTTACTGGAGTTAGGAATTTCCTTAATGATTAAACCAATGGTATCGCGTACACCGCCATGAATCATGCGCCAGCGGTTAAATTGATTCTGTTCTGCTTTGATTTCACCTAAAATTTTACCATTGATAGAGGTGTAGTAGTTATTGTCGCCCCAAGAGGAAAATGCAGCGAGGTCATTATAATTTTCCAGCATGCCTATGCCTAAGCCTTCACAGTTATTGGGAACAGCGAATGTGACATTAGGATCGGGATTGCTACAGCGATATTGGATTTGCTGGAACAACAGAATGTTTTCGTTGGGGTAACTGTTTTTTTCTTTCCATAAAATATCCATATCTCCAGTTGAGGTGACTTTGCCATTTTTGACTTTTGGTGTTCTTGAACCTTCAACAATCAATGGGCCGGCCATGCCATTTGACACCTGAAGAGCAGTTGAGCCATGCAGATGGGCGTGGTACCAGTAAGTCCCTGCGGGATGATTCGGTTCCATTTTGAACTGATAATCAAATTTTTCCTGAGGTTTGAATTTCAAAAAGACATTATCGCTATTGCCTTGAGGACTGACCCAGAAGCCATGGGTATGTAGGTTGGTGGTATTAAAGCAATGTGGTTCATTTACATTCTCAACATGCGTTGGACAAGTTGTTTCTGACTCGGGTGGAAGCTGGTTATTCAGGTTAAGTGCCATGGTTTCACCCTGTTTGACCCGAATCTGTGGCCCGACCAATTGATCCTCAACATATTCACCAGTTTTTTTCTTATCAAATAAACCGGGTTTGGTTAAATAGCCTCTCAGCAGCACCTGATCCCATGAGCCGTTTCTGGGGTTATAGAGCTTGCTGGTTTTATAAGCCACGATCAGCTCATATTTGCCCTTGGCACTTTTTGGTAACAGGGGTGGGTTGCTAATCAAGCTGTCTGATGTTGTCGGAACGGGATGTGAGGGTTTGGGTGGAGGTATGGGGTGTGAGGGATGAGAAGGTTGGGACGGGTTAGATGGATTGGACGGTGGTGATGGATTTTTTGTTCCATCCCAACCGCGAGCTAAGAACGTCAAAATGGCGGCTATAGCTCCGAATATTGCGATTTTCAACATTTCAGTTCTGCCTGTTATGGTTATTGTTTTAATGTGAGGATTGCGAAGAATGTGACATGCGTCACACTGAGCTTCTGATAGTTTTAAAAAATCTGCTATCCCAAATTAGGGGATTGAAATTTTGCTAAATGCGGCGGCAGGACAGGCCTAGGAAAACCAGAGAGACTATATTTTTTTATCTTTGGGAAAATGCAAATAAAATTAATTATTTATTAATGATATTAGTGGTTTATATTAATAATAAAATAAAAATTTAGAGAAATATTTTGCAACATAAGACTAAAGAATAAGGCGAATTATTCAGATTTTTTTAGCAAAAGACCGCTTTAAAGCAAAAATTCTAAAGGCCAGATAACAAATTTATTAAAATAGACCGATTTCTATAATTAAACTATTGAAAATTATAAGATTTGGGAAATGGACTTTCGGCAGCGTACAATGCCTTGATTAAAAACAAGTCATCAATAAATTTTGATGTGCAAAAAAGAGTAATAAACGAGGGCAGGCAAGCTATGAACAACAACTACCGTAAACCGCTGCAATCCACCCAGCTGGAATATTATGACGTGCGTCAGGCCGTAGAAGATATTCAGCCAGGCGCATATGCCAAACTTCCTTATACCTCCAAAGTGCTTGCTGAGCAGCTGGTTCGTCGTTGTGATCCTGCCATTTTAGAACAGTCTTTGCGACAGCTGATTGAGCGTAAACAGGAACATGATTTTCCATGGTATCCGGCACGTGTGGTCTGTCACGACATCTTGGGACAAACGGCTTTGGTCGATCTTGCCGGCTTACGTGATGCAATTGCAGAACAGGGCGGTGACCCGGCTAAAGTCAATCCAGTGGTACCGACCCAGCTGATTGTCGATCATTCATTGGCAGTGGAATTTGGTGGTTTTGATCCGGATGCTTTTGAGAAAAACCGTGCCATTGAAGACCGTCGTAATGAAGACCGTTTTCATTTTATTGAATGGACCAAAACCGCGTTTGAAAATGTCGATGTGATTCCTGCCGGTAATGGCATCATGCACCAGATCAACCTGGAGAAAATGTCTCCGGTAATTCAAAACCGTGATGGCCTGGCATTCCCAGATACCTGTGTCGGTACAGATTCACATACCCCACATACTGATGCGCTTGGCGTGATCTCGATTGGTGTTGGTGGACTCGAAGCCGAAAACGTGATGCTGGGGCGTGCGTCTTGGATGCGTCTGCCAGATATTATTGGGGTGGAGTTTGTTGGTCAGCGTCAGCCGGGCATTACCGCAACCGATATTGTGCTCGCACTGACAGAATTCCTGCGTAAAGAACGTGTGGTCGGGGCATACTTAGAATTCTTCGGTGAAGGTGCAGACAGCATGTCAGTGGGTGATCGTGCCACGATTTCCAACATGACCCCTGAATATGGCGCAACGGCTGCGATGTTCTATATCGATCAGAACACGATTGATTATCTGACCTTGACCGGCCGTGAGCCTGAGCAAGTCAAACTGGTTGAAACTTATGCCAAAGAGATTGGTCTGTGGGCATCGGATATGACTCAGGCAGAATATCCACGTGTATTGCGTTTTGATCTTTCAACAGTAACCCGTAACATTGCTGGCCCATCCAATCCACATGCTCGTGTATCGACATCTGACTTAAAAGAAAAAGGCATTGCAGGCAATCTAGATGCTGCACGTGCGCAAGAAGCTGAAGGCTTAATGCCAGATGGCGCGGTGATTATCGCGGCGATTACGTCTTGTACCAATACCTCAAACCCGCGAAATACCGTGGCGGCAGGTTTGCTGGCGCGTAAGGCCAATGAACTCGGTTTAGTCCGTAAGCCTTGGGTGAAATCTTCTTTTGCACCGGGTTCTAAAGCGGCTGCTTTGTATTTGGAAGAAGCAGGCGTACTTAAAGATTTAGAAAAACTGGGCTTTGGTATCGTGGCCTATGCATGCACGACCTGTAACGGCATGTCGGGCGCATTAGATCCAAAGATTCAGCAGGAAATTATCGACCGTGATCTGTATGCAACAGCGGTGCTTTCGGGCAACCGTAACTTCGATGGGCGTATTCATCCATATGCGAAGCAGGCATTCTTGGCTTCACCGCCTTTAGTGGTGGCGTATGCAATTGCCGGTACGATTCGTTTTGACATCGAAAAAGATGCTTTAGGTACAGACAAAGACGGCAATCCGATTTATCTAAAAGATATCTGGCCATCGGATGAAGAAATTGATGCGCTGGTGAAAGTTGCTGTAAAACCAGAACAATTCAAAAAAATCTATATTCCGATGTTCGACTTGGGTGTGAATGAAAAAGCAACAAGTCCGTTGTATGACTGGCGTCCGCAAAGTACGTATATTCGCCGTCCGCCGTATTGGGAAGGGGCTTTGGCTGCACCGCGTACCTTGTCAAATATGCGTCCGCTGGCGATCTTGGGCGATAACATCACCACTGATCATTTATCACCATCGAATGCCATTGTGCTCGACAGTGCTTCAGGTGAATACCTGAAAAAAATGGGTGTGCCTGAGGAAGACTTTAACTCTTATGCAACGCATCGCGGTGATCACCTCACGACGCAACGTGCGACTTTTGCCAACCCGAAACTGTTTAATGAAATGGTGGTGCGTTCTGACGGCACGATCAAACAGGGTTCGAAAGCGCGTGTGGAGCCGGAAGGCGAAGTGATGCGGATGTGGGAAGCGATTGAAATCTACATGAACCGTAAACAGCCGTTGATCATTATTGCCGGTAAGGATTACGGTCAGGGTTCGAGTCGTGACTGGGCGGCGAAAGGTGTTCGTCTGGCAGGTGTTGAAGCGATTGTGGCAGAAGGTTTTGAGCGTATTCACCGTACCAATCTGGTCGGTATGGGGGTGTTGCCGCTTGAGTTTAAACCGGGTACAGATCGTAAGACTTTAGGTCTTGATGGTACTGAGCTGTATAGCGTGATTGGTAATATCGCGCCACGTTCGACTTTAACTTTAGTGATTGAGCGTTCAACCGATGATGGTAAGAACCAGATTATTGAAGTGCCTGTGACTTGCCGTTTAGATACTGAAGAAGAAGTGCATGTGTATGAAGCGGGTGGTGTATTGCAACGCTTTGCACAGGACTTTTTGGAAGGGAATGTGGCTTAATCTTTTTGTAAATCACCCCTAGCCCCTCTTTGAAAAAGAGGGGAACTCCCTCCTTTTTTAAAGGTGAGAAGTATTGCTTCGCAAGGGTAGATTAAAGTTGTTGATATTATTTAAAAAAGACCCTACTTTAAAGTGGGGTTTTTAAATTAGTTTGAGTAAAACAATGAATGATGTGATTACAAAAAAAGATAGAGAATTTATTCTTAAAGTGAGTGAAGAGTTTTTTGAAAAGGAGGACATTGTTAGAAAATTAAATGATTTCTATGAGTTTCAAGTCAAAGGTTGGGAAATTTGGCTTCAGGTAGAATATTATTTGTTTTTAACAAATCATGCAAAAGTAAAAAAAGTGGATAGAGAAATTCGTTACCCATTAGATGGTAGAAAAAGTAAAATAAAAAGATCAGCAGTATTAGATTTTATGATTCATCAAAAACAAAAAACCTCCTCTATACCATTAGAAATTAAACAAGATATTAGCCCTACTTCTTGTCTCAGATATATGGTAAATGATGTGAAAAAATTTAAAAATATTAAGTATTCAGGAATAGATACCTCACGTTCTTTATGGTGTTTGGGAATACATTTGGGGCCAATTAATGAAGCAAAAATCGAAAATTGTGCATATGAAGTAACTACTCAGCCTATAAAGAATACTGAATACTTTTTTACTTTAATTTAAAAAAATATTAGCCTTTAATATTTTTAATTTAGCATTGCGTATAGAATTCTTTAAAAGGTTGTACTACCTAAATTAAAAAATTAAGTTAAAGTTTTTGATATTTTTTAAAAGACTCTACTGTAGACCTCTTTCATAAATCATTTTTTACTCAGCTCCAAGTTATAAATTCCAGCAATTAGATTGAATCTCAAACCGAGTCTTTTAGCTCTATTGCGATAACGTTCCGCAAGGATCTTGAAAGTTTTTAGACTGCCAAATACATGCTCAATTGCTATTCTTCTTTTATTGATTTCCTGATTATAGATTTTTAGTTCAGGATCCAATTTACAGCGTCTTTTGGCTTTTAAGGGCAACAGGCTATTGGGATACAAAGTATAAATCCCCTGATAACCTTTATCCGCAAGAACAAAGGCTCCTGAAGGAATCTGGTTTAAATTGCGTTTGAACAACTCGAAATCATGCACTGCACCGCGACTGCTACATAAACTCAGAATTTGCTGAGTCTTGTAGTGAATCATGGCCTGTACTTTAAAGGTATGGGTCTTTTTCTTGCCGCTATAGCTTTTCTTCTGTTTTTTTGGGCCTTTGTATTGGAATTTCCGTGGCATCCACGATCACAACATTCCAGTCAATGCCTTCGCCCTCGGGTAAATCTTTGGGTAAATTAAAAAGATTGGACCGAATCAGGCAGTCTTCAACATGACGGACAATTCTTGAGGCTGTGGGCTCTGAAACCCCGTAACTCGTTGCAACGTGAAATAAGGTTCGGTATTCCCGCCAATAGCTCAGACAGAGCAGAACCTGGTCTTCCAGGCTTAACTTGGGCGGTCTGCCTTTGACAGGAACATGTTTCTTCAATTGCTCAACCATCAAATAGAAAGTTGACCATGAGATGCCCGTGTATCGCTTGAACTGAGGATCAGAAAGCTTGTTTGAATCGATGTATTTCATCCGCAGATTATGCACGAATGCCAAGAAATTTGGAGTGCAAATATTAACCAAAAAGAAGATCATTTTTTGATTTATGAAAGAGATCTTGTGAAGTGGGGTTTTTATTTAAAGCATTAATGTCTTTGTCAAGAAAATACAAACAAGTACTTTTCCTTTTATACTTAAGAAATTCAGCTTCCTCAATGATTAAAGACGTCTATAAGTTTAAGGGAATATAAAATTTCATATGGCTATGGTGATAATTTTGTATTAACGCACTTCACTAGACTTGGCCTTATGCATCAGTTATCTCAATGTTATTAAACTACTTAACTTGAAAAATTTTTAATAAATCATTATTTAATAAACAAGTTACTAAATAATAATTAGAAATACTACTTCGCCCAAACGACACTATCATTTACAAAAATGGACAATAGACATTCATCACCAGAGGGTTATACTAGCTAGACCATTTCTAAAACCATGGAGAACAAAGATGGTTACTGCTGGCGAAAAACCCGGAACAGGCTTCTATTTTTGTGTTCAATGCGGACACCGCACCTACTTAGAAATTGGTACTGATCGTTTACCACCGTGTACCAAATGCCAAGGCAATCAATTTAACAATAAGAATGCCTAAGCAAGACAACTCAAACAGTTATCCTCTGTTTTGAACGAAAGCCCTATTACTCAATAGGGCTTTTTGCTATCTAAACTTCGCTATTTATGATTTAAATTTGTTTGAAAATTGATCAATAAAACCCCATATAAAACTCTAGATTCACAGTGTTTAGGGCAGCTCAATTGCAACATTATCTTGATCTTAATCATGACTCAGGTGTTGCCAATTATGAGATTGGTAACGAGTTTATTCGGGTTCAATTTAAGAAAACCTCGAAAGTCTATACCTACAGCTATAGCAGTGCCGGTTATCAGCATGTCGAAAACATGAAACAGCTCGCTCAATATGGGGATGGGCTAAATGCCTATATCAATCATCATACCCGACAGCTTTTTGTACGTTAAAACTGGTCTGCTTCTTGCTTCAGTGAAAGTCCTAGAAGGCAAATATTTTCTAAAGGATAAATATCTGCCTAGAAATAGTGCAAGTGCATATATTAAAAAGAGGGCTATCACCTATGGATATTCAACAGCACGCGCCAGAATCAGGAAAATTAGATAAAAAAGCCCATTTCTATTCTGCATGGCCGCTGATCCTGATTCTTTTTGGGGGCGCGATTGGCTCGTTTTACGCTGTGATCGCTTATCTGCTTAATCTGAAAATTTATAGTTCTGAACTGACCAGGCTCAACAAGGTCTTGGCCAATCTTCTGTGCGGGATGTCAGCGATCAGTGCCTGGTGGTTTAGTGCGCAATGGATTCAGGGAACATTCTTTCAATAAAATAGTAATTATTTCCTGAATATAAATTGCAATAAAGTCTCATTTTGGCGAATAAAAAAGCGTAAAAAATAAGAAATGGAATTTATTTCTCTATATTGGGGTTAATAGTGAAATAAATTTTCAGATTTAATCGAAATTAAAAAAACATAGGAAATTAATCCCGTCCATCTTTGCCTAATATAGCTTTCAAGGGTGTGATGGGATCGGAAAGAGTAGCATGCTGTGAGCGGCGCAAAACGCGAGTGCAGTACGAACCCAAAAGGTCTCGATCCGGCTTAGGACGCTATAGACCAAAAGTTTATAGGCTATAAGATCAGGTCTTACAAAGAATGATAGTTGAAGTAAACCATTGCGAGTTTTCCCAACACCCTAAAAAATTCTCTAGTAATATACGCAGAATAAAAAATTAAAATAAATATAAATCATAAATTTAAGAAAAATATCTAGCTGCGCAAGATACAAATAAGCCCTTCATTTCTCAACATGATCTGTTATTTTAAAACATCAGCTGCCCCTTAGGGGAATCCTCATGAATCTCGATATCTGGTGTCGCTTTTTACTGTTTTGCACACTGATCAATTATGTCATTCTCATAATCTGGTTCGTGGTCTTTGTCTTTGCCCGAAACTGGATGAAACAGGTGCATGGAAAATGGTTTCAGCTGTCAGATACCAGTTTCGATGTGATTCATTATTCAGGGATGGCGCTCTATAAAATTGGGATTCTGCTGTTTAACCTGACGCCGTTAATTGCAATCTATCTGATAAATCAAGGTTAAGTACGATGTTGTGATTGAATCTTCGAGTGATAAAAATAAGATTGAATTAGTATCATTTTATCGCTACTTGATAGCGTGGCAGGATCAATAAGAACGAAAAAAGATTTCAAAGGAGTTGAAGGATGAATCAATTCAAACCGGCCCTGATTTTAGGCGCCTTGATCGGCTTGGGAATGATTATTACAGGATGGATTCTGGGCAATAGCGCGCTGAAAATTAAACAGTATGAACGTATAGTTTCGGTCAAAGGCTTGTCGGAACGCGAAGTCAAAGCCGATGTGGCGGTATGGCCAATCCGCTTTAATGCCGGCAGTCAGGATTTGGCCGAATTGTACGATACCATGCAAACCAATACCCAGGAAATTCAGACCTTCTTAAAAAATGAAGGATTTAGCACGGAAGAAATTACCAGTGCTTCACCGAGTATCACCGATAAATACGCCCAGCAATATGGCGGGGATGCCAATGTCGCGCTACGTTACACCGCCAGCCAGACCATTACAGTCTATACCCATAAAATAGATGCAGTGCGTGCGGCACAAAGTCGTCTGGTGGCTTTGGGTCGAAAAGGCATTGCCTTTGCCGGAGATGATTCTGGACAAAGAACGGAATATTTATTTACCAAGCTGAATGACATCAAGCCGGCGATGATTGAACAGGCCACCGAAAATGCGCGCAGTGTAGCCGAAAAATTTGCGGCAGATTCAAAAAGCAGTCTGGGCAAAATCAAGTCCGCCAATCAGGGGCTGTTTAGTATTGAAGATCGCGACAGCAATACCCCGTATTTGAAGAAAGTGCGTGTAGTCTCGACGGTCGATTATTATCTGGCAGATTAAGCTGAGCTGGTCAAGCACGGTAATTGACAGCCTAGAAGCCGCTTGTTATTTTGCGCGCATTGTTCCAGATGCTGTACCCTTAAAATGCCCATCAATAACGACTTTGTCTATTGTCCACCGCAAGAACCGCTGCATATCGTTTATGAAGATGATGATCTGGTGGTGATTGAAAAGCCGGCCGGATTATTGTCGGTTCCGGGGCGTTTACCTGAACATCACGACAGTGCCTATTTGCGGGTACTGGACCAGTATCCGCAGGCCAAAATTACCCATCGTCTGGATATGGCCACCTCCGGTATTTTGATGTTTGCCAAACACCGCGATGCAGAAGTGGCAGTGAGTAAAATGTTTCAGGCACGCACGGTACTTAAAAATTATGTCGCGCTGGTACAAGGCAAACTTGAGGGTGAGGGCAGCGTCGAAGTACCTTTGATTACTGACTGGGAAAACCGTCCGCGTCAGATGGTGCATTTTGAACTGGGCAAGGCCGCCAAAACCTTGTATCAGGCCTTAGAATATCTACCCCAGCAAGACATTAGTCGGGTGTTGTTGACCCCCATTACCGGCCGTTCCCATCAGCTACGAGTGCATATGCTGCATATCGGTCATCCCATTACTGGCGATAAAATTTATCATCCTGAACCCCAGCGCAGTCCTTTAAATCGTATGGCCTTGCATGCCAGTTATCTGGCTTTTACCCAGCCTTTGAGTGGTGTCACGGTCGAAATTAAGGCAGCCATACCGTTCTAATTTGATTCTGCTTAATAGTTAGATTCAACCGGACACATGTTTTTTAAGCTCATAAATATAATGAGGTTCAAGCCCTTAAACTGGGCAACCCGAATAAAAAGTGTGAGAATTTATTTCGATAGTAGCTTGGAGATGAGTAGCTTTACAAGCATGTTCAAATGAAATTTTCTACTGATCCATTGCCTGATCGGTTGTCACTACCGCACATAAATTTTTAATGTTCGGTTTATCTCTTGACGATAAGCCTAGAGATTTTTTATTCTTTTATCTCCCGCTATAGGCCTGATGCCTTTATTTTTATGATTTTTTAACCTTCCTTTCATTATTTTTAAACTTTCAAATTATATCCTTTGATATAAAAAATATCGTAAGTTGTTTCAGAATGGATTTGTCTTGAGCTGGAAAGTAGTCAGTCATACATGACTTGCACATAAAAATTTTGTAGAAAAATAAAATGAATGAATGACTTAGTATTGATCAACGGCTTTGATTATCTGGCCGAAGTGATGCAAAATTAATCATGACTTTATAATAAATTTTTAATTTGATGGTTTAGGGCGCTGCCCGGGGTTAAAGGAAAGAACGATGCTCAGTATGGCTCTCTTCGTTCTCGCGAGTATTTTAATATGTGCATTGCTATGGAGCTTAAAGGTACAGGCTTCATTACGCAGCAATATCCAGTTTTTACAGGAAAACCTGGATCATTCCCGCAGCAAATTGGCAGATTATGAAACTCAAGTCGATGAATTGAATTATGAAATCACCCAATTGCGGGTACAAAATGGCAGTTTAAACATTGCCCTGAATAAATATAAAAAATATCAGGATATCTGGGATATCGAGCAATATATTATTAACCGGACTTTGCAGGCTGAAAACTTTGTTGAAGCGACCAAGCTGGATGCTTCGATCATGATCGATGATCTCAAAGCCTATATCGCAAGAGTAAAAGATTATCTTGCCCAGTTTCAGGCGCAGGCCGTGGCCGAGGTTGAGCAGGAGGCCCGACAAAGTTTGCACGGTTATTATGAACAGGCTAAACAACAGCATCGCTTGCAAGAGGTATTGAGTGCTTTACAGCATAAAATACAGGCCCAGCGCTTCGGCTTGCAGCTTCCCGCAACACAGGTTTTAGAGCAGCTGATTGAGGGTTATAGCGAAACGGATGCGGTTCGGCATTTACGCAATGTCCGTGACAGAATTCAACAGGCCATAGAAAAACAGCAGGTGGCGAGCTGTAATTATGTCGACGACAATCGCCGTCGAAGTACTATTGAAATCCTGAGTCTGGCTTTCAACTGTAAGGCAGATTTATATCTCTCTCAATTAAGCACAGAAAATTTGGGCGAGATATTGCAGGCCTTAAAGGATGATTATGTCTTGCTGAATTATACCGGGCAGACACTGAGTCAGGCGATGATTCAAGAATCCTATCTTGATCTGCGTTTAGAAGAACTCAAGTTTGCTGCGCTGGTTTTGCAATTGGAACAGGATCATCTGCATCCACACATCGCGTAGATCATGACATTCATAGGTCTAGAAGATTTTTACCAGAGTATTCTGAATGCCATAAGTTGGTTTAAATCCTGATATTTTTCAGGATTTTTGGCCTTGAGGAATCTTGACTATATTGATCCTCTTACTTATTTTTATATTTATAAAAATCATATGTTTATTTATGGTTAAAAGATAATATTTTTTGTCTGTATCTCGATAATTGTACGAAAATCAGCTAATCTTAAATGCAGAATAAAACAG
Source organism: Acinetobacter sp. AR2-3 (assembly GCF_001878775.1). NCBI lineage: Bacteria > Pseudomonadati > Pseudomonadota > Gammaproteobacteria > Moraxellales > Moraxellaceae > Acinetobacter > Acinetobacter sp. AR2-3. The sequence continues at coordinate 204,053 of NZ_MJIQ01000037.1, read as the reverse complement.
CATCATAATAAGGATACTTCTATGTCACGTGATTACAATCAATTCCCGGACGATGAAAATGGCAATGTACTGTGGCAAATGCATCAGGATGGCGACGACTTGCAAGAGGCACATGAAATTGAATTTTCGATTGCCTTTGCGGATGAAGCGCAGGCGGATCGTTGTGCCTTGCATCTATTAAAAGAAGAGCAAAAAATCAGCCTGTTTCAGGACGAAGAAAGCGATACCCTGGAATGGATCATCACGATTTATGTGTATATGGAACCTGCTTACGAAGATATCGTGGATCTGGAACAATGGTTCAGCAAAATCGCGGCACAATTTCAGGGTGAATATGATGGTTGGGGTTGCATGGCCTATGTCTATGATGATGAGTTGGATGACGAAGAGGGCAGCCTGCGTAGTAGCTGAGCATGCTTGTATTTAAAGCATTTAAAGTAAGAGACCCGGTGCTGCCGGGGTTTTTATTGCTCTATTTAATCGTTATATGAAGATTTGAGCTTGAGTATAGATACATACTCATTATATATAGCCAGCTCAAAACTGGATAAAATAACTCAGATGAGTACTTAACTCAGGCTGATGATTTAGTCACAATAAATGCAGGGAATATCCCGCAATAAAAAAATAATAAGAACAAAGGACAAGAAAAAATGAGTTACACCTTAAAAATGCATCGTGTGTTCAGTGCACCACCGGAGCGGGTGTATCGTGCCTTTGTGCATCCGGATGCATTGGCCAAATGGCTGGCACCACATGGCTTTATTGCCAAAGTAGAACATGCGGAAGTCAAACCTGGTGGCAGCTATAAAACCACCTTTACCAATTTTTCTACCGGAACCCAGCATCATTTTCATGGCATTTATCATGAGGTCATTCCCAATCAGCTACTGCGCTATACCGATCAGTTTTCTACCCCCGACTTGCAGGGTGAAATAGAGGTCACGATCATCTTTGAAAAAGTCTCAATCGGTACAGGTTTACACATTATTCAGGTAGGTTATCCGGATGTGGTGCCGCCAGCGGTATGTCATTTGAGCTGGCAGGAATCACTGCAACTTCTGTCTTTGCTGGTTAATCCGCAGATTTCAGACAATTAATTCCTTCGATCTCCTATGTTGGCTTCATCCTCATGTCCTCTCCATGAGCGCGCCTGACAAAGATGCTATACTGTGCGCTTATTTGTTTCATTTATTTTATTTTTCTCTTTTTTTCGAGGTTCTTATGGGTCTGCCAAACTGTCCAAAATGTCAATCTGAATATACCTATGCAGATGGCGATCTACTGATCTGTCCAGAATGCGCACACGAGTGGAAAGAAGGTGAAATCACTGAAGAGCAAGTGATCATTAAGGATGCCAATGGCAATGTACTGGCGGACGGTGATAGGGTAACAGTGATTAAAGACCTGAAAATCAAAGGTTCATCTTCAGTGGTGAAAGTGGGCACCAAAGTCAAAAGTATCCGTTTGTTGCCTGATGCTGCAGATGGGCATGATATCGATTGTAAAATCGAGGGAATCGGCCCGATGAAACTGAAATCAGAATATGTAAAGAAAGCTTAAATTTAGCCCTAGACTAAAATTCTGACGAGAGAATAATACGGTTGATGTATCGTATTATTCTCATTATTGCTGAAATTCTGGGCTGATCATTTTCCTGCCGCCCTGATCCTCGCATTTCGATTTGAGACCACTTTAATGCCGCACCTGCATCTGGAATATTCTGACAATCTGCAACATATTGAGATCAAATCCTTATTGGTCGCGATCCATGAGGCACTTTTTAGCGCCAGCTATGTCACGGATCTCAATGATTTAAAAAGTCGCGCGATTATGCAGCAGGACTATATGATTGGACTGAATATTGTTACAGATCAGGCCTATGTGTATGCCAAAGCTTCACTGTTGAGCGGTCGCAGTGTCGAAGTTCGTCAGGCAATTTTCAAATTGGTGCTCGACCTCATGCAGCAATATATTGCGCCACAGCCTGAATTGAAAATATAACTTTGTGTCGAAATCATTGAAATGCCAAAGCAGACTTATAGTAAAGCTATTGTCTGAAGGATGGCTTTTATCTGTTGATATGACATGGATCAAATAGCTTGAAATTTTATCAACGCCGTACGAAATTTATAAACAGATCGACTTGGTTTGCAATGGTCAGCTATCTTATTCAGATTTAAATATATTTTTCTTTTAAATGACGCTTTATGTCATTTACAGACATACGATAAAAGTTCTAAAGTAACTTTTAATCGCTGCTGATTTTTGAATCATCCAATCTAGAAACGGCATATTCATCCTGATTGAAATAAAAATAATTTAAAAATAATCTTCAGGCGAGCTGTACCGAATCAGACAATGGAGAGAGCAAAGCGAAAACAGCGCTTTAGCATAGGCAAAATAATAAGAACAAAAAGATCAGAAATCCGGTGAGTTGATTGAATCCAAGATTTCAGGTCTGACTTGTCCGGTTGAGGAAAATTTGATGCAGATTTTTGGGGATGAACAATTGGTTCGGGAAGTCATGGCATTTCTTCGAGAGTGGGATAATGCCATAGCCAGACTCGAAATTCAGGATATTATTGAATTGTGCCGACCGGAGATCCGTCTGGTTGATGTCAGTATGGAGGTTAAAGGTGTAGAAGCCTATCAGGCACTCTGGCAGCAATATCGGGCATTTATACCGGAAGGCATACGCATCGAACGCCAAGACCTTAATATTCATGTCACTTCTGATCTGGCTGTAGTCGATGGTTATGTACGGGTGAGTTATGCGGTGATTGAACCGATTTTCCAGCTGGGCTGGTGTCGGGTCAGCATGTGCCTGAGCAAGCAGCAGGGCAAATGGCAATTGCTGCATCAACATACTTCAGTCCCTGTGCAACTCGAAACCCGGAAAATGCGCCGGATCAAAAGCGTGAGTTAATCTATTTACCTGAAAAGATTTAAGTGAAATATCTTTGCAAATGATTACAGGAATACCTTTGTAACAAAAATATAGAAAGTCCTAAATTATGTTGAAGGAATAATATTTTAGGACTTTTCAGGTGGATAACAACAAGAACAGTCAAGTAAAACCACGACAGGCCAACCTGCAACAACAGACTGAAGTATTGATGCCGGATCAGTCCGAGCGGCAGCGCACCCAACATGCACTCAGAATGATGGCAGGCTTTGTAATTGCTGCTGTAGTCATGACGGCATTGTATTTTGGTCGTGATATTTTTATTCCGCTGGCTCTGGCCATTCTGCTGGCATTTTTACTTTCTCCTCTGGTTTCTCGCTTAAAGCGCTGGGGCTGTCCCCAATGGGCGGCGATTGGCCTGGTCATGTGCCTGACCTTGTCATTTCTGGGCGGCACTGCAACTTATCTGGGAGTACAACTCGGCAAGTTGAGTCAGGAACTGCCGCAATATCAGGACACCATCCAGCAGAAACTAAAAATGCTTGAAAACTATCGTCAGGGACCGAGTATGTGGGATGGCGCGATCCAGACCTTTGACACGGTAGAAAATTCGATAGATACACCCGAACATGAAACAGAAGACCCGAATGTGCAGAATGTCAAAGTGGTCGGTTTGGAACCAACGAGTGAAGAGGCTGCCCTAGACTGGTTGAATAAAATTCTGAATCCACTGGCGATTATCGGGATTGTGTTCCTGTTTATGGTATTAATTTTATTCAATGGCAAAGACTTGCATGACCGTTTTCTGAAACTCTTGGGCGGTAATCTGAATATCGGCACCGATGCGCTGGATGATGCCGGCAAAAGTATCGGAACCTATTTGCGCATGCAGCTGCTGGTCAATGTCACTTATGGCATTCCCATGGCGATTGGGCTGCTGGTGATTGGGGTGCCGGCAGCGATCATGTGGGGGCTGGTCGCGGTGGTTATGCGTTTTGTGCCCTATGTTGGCCCGATCGTTTCAGCTATTTTCCCGATTACGCTGGCCTTCGCCGTTGATCCGGGCTGGGACATGGTGCTCTGGACTGTCGCCTTGATTCTGGTGCTGGAACTGATCAGCAATAACGTGATTGAACCTTGGCTTTATGGGGAAAGTACCGGTCTGTCTACCTTAGCGATTATTTTGGCTGCCACGTTCTGGACCACCCTCTGGGGACCGGTGGGGTTGATCTTGTCGACGCCTTTGACTGCCTGCCTGCTGGTTTTGTCCAACTACGTGCCGGCACTGGGTTTTGTCAAAACTTTGCTTGGCAGTACGCCAGTATTGTCACCCTTCGAACGCTTTTATCAGCGACTGGTAGCCGACGAAGTCAATGATGCAATGCAAGTAGCCAATGATTATATCTGTGCGCAATTGCCAAAAAAGCCCAGTGCGGAGGAGGTGGCCCGTCGGGTACAAATGTTCTATGGTGAAGTGGCCATTCCAGCCATTCGGATTTATTCTCAAGGACATGATACCGATGTTACTGCCGAGCACCGGTTGCGTCTTTATCAGGGCTTGCAGTTCTTTAATCATGCATTCCAAAAAGCTTATCCGAGTAAATTAAGTAACGAGCAGCCCGAAGTCTATTGCGTTGGTGCGCGTTGGGAAATTGACACCCAGATTTCTGCCATGTTGGCACACGCGTTGAATCTCAAAAATATTGCTGCCCGAAATGATCCGGATGTGCTGATTCAATCCAGTGAATCAGGAAAGGGCATTGTACTGCCAGTTTCAATCAAGATTTTATGTGTGTCGATTTTTCATCATGCGCCTGCAGCACAGATTCGGTTGCTGAAATATCGATTGGCGCAGCAATATCCTGAGCTGAAAATCATTTTTGCGACTTGGAGCGTGATGCAGCTGGAGCTTCTGGATGAACTGCAACAATGTTTTGAGCTGGAGGCACTGGTCAATAATGTCGATGATCTGATTCTGACTATCGAAACTTATACCTTGAATGAAGGGGAAAGCTGGTTTGAGAATCTGGAGATCAAGAATGAAAAAGAACGGCAGCAGGCTTTAAATGAGTTGGGATTATTAGATCACCGTCATCAGATCCTTTATAAACAATATATTGAAGAAGCCCGTCAAGCCTTTGACGTTGATTACGCACAAATTTCCTGGCTGAATCAGCACGAAATGTATATTCCAGTCAGTCCTTTTACCCAAGAACCTGTAGCAACCCGACAAATGTGCAAGGATTCAGTCTGTACCCATCTGCTCTATCAAAACGAGCCTTTGGTGATAGAAGATTTGCAACGTGACCCGCGCTTTCCACATTTGTCAGAGTTAAGACAGCATCATATCCGTTTCTATGCCGGTGTGCCCTTAAAAGATAAAAATGGAATTGCGCTTGGGAGTCTGTGTCTGCTGGACAAGCAGCCGAGACAGATGCAGGCCGAAGATATGATTCTACTTAAGGCTTTGGCGCAGGATTTAATGGCGACTTTGAGCAATGAGCGCAAGAAAAAAGATAAACAGAAGCAGATTGAGCAGATGCAGCCAGCCACCTCGGCAAGCATTTTAAATAAGGACTAGATGATGAAACAAAAATGGATCTACAGCATCAAAATTATGAGTATCATATTTAGTCTAGCCAGTATTAGCTCATTAAGTCTAGCGGCCATGCAGGACCTACACTTTTCACATAAAGACTGGGAAATTGCCTGTGATAATACCGGCACCTGCCGCGCTGCCGGTTATCAATCGGATCAAGATATTGATCAGCCGGTTTCGGTGCTACTAGAGCGTGCTGCGGGTGCAAACAGTAGTATCAAAGCCCAAGTCCAGATTTTACCCTTAGCTGCTGCCACACCTACACGACAGCTTCAGCTACAAATTGCCAGCACACCTTATGGTGTGATTGGTCTGAATCGGGAGGGAATAGGGCAACTCAGTACTGATCAAACGCGAGCCTTGCTAAAAGCTGTACAGGGAACAGCTCCGGTTGTATTTAAGAATACGCAATCACGCTGGAACCTGTCGACTTCCGGTGCCAGTGCCGTTTTGCTGAAGATGGATGAATTTCAGCGTCGACTTTCTACGCCCTCAGCCTTGATCAGGCCGGGGAAAAAATCCAATCAGGCGGTGCTCAAAGCTGCAGCGATACCGAAAATTCAGATACCAAAATATCAGTCAGGCAAAGTCACTCAAGCAAAACTGAATACGGCAGCCAGTCAGCAGATGATTCGAAAACTGCAAGCCACCACCAAGGAAGATCAATGTGATTTGCTGTTTAGCCAGCGTTTTCTGGATGATGATGTTATGACCATTTATCCCATTAATGCCCAGAATCAACTGATTCAGATTCCATGCTGGCGTGGGGCTTATAATATGGGTAGTGGCTTCTGGCTGATGGATCGAAACAAGCAATTTAAACAGTTGGTGACGACCTCGGGAGAAACATTTAACCAAGGCCAGATATTTTCCGGGCATAAAGTGCGTGGTTTGGGCGATTGTCTGAGTCAGAACGAATGGGCCTGGAATGGCAAGAAATTTGTCAAAAGCTTCAGTGGTCTGACCGTACAATGCAAAGGCTTCGCCGGTGGTGCTTGGAATTTACCGACCTATGTAAGCAAAATCATTTATCAGGCCAAATAGTATTGTTTAAAAAATAGCAGTGATAAAAAAGCCTGAATGACTCAGGCTTTTTTAGTTTTGATTTTAAGAAGTGTGATCTTAAAAACGCTTTGGAATTCTCTGGCCATTTGGAACAGGAATTTCAGCATTTTTTAATACCCCAAATAACCAGGTTTCAGCATGCTGTACCGCAGTTTTCAACTGATCACCCATGGCCAGACGTCCGGCAATGAAACTGGCCAGTGAACAGCCTGAACCATGATATTCACCTGGCAGACGTGGACAGCGAGTTTCGTTGACCAGCTCACCTGCGATATATAGGCTGTTCTGAATGTAATCTGGCGTATCTTCATGGCCACCTTTGACCAAAACTGCCTGTGCACCCATTTCAAATAATTTTTGAGTGGCCAGTTTGAGGTCTTGCTCACCCGTCAGGGCGCGTAGTTCAACCGTGTTCGGCGTTAAGATAGTGGCTAATGGAATCAACTGGGTAAATGCTTTGACCAGCGTTTCTTGATTACCCAGCGAACCGCCACTATTCGCGACCAAAACCGGATCCAGCACATACAGATAATCTGGATGTGCAGCCAGAAACTCGGCCAGTGCTGCGATATTGTCTGTGGTGCCTAACATGCCAGATTTTACGCAACGAATGGGCAGGTCATTGACCACCGCATTGGCCTGTGCCAACAGCAATTCTCTGGAAGTGGCTTCGAAACCAAAAACCTGCTGTGAATTTTGAATAGTGAGGGCTGTGCAGGCAATTGCCGCATGTGCACCACTTTGACCAATGGCTTCAATATCTGCTTGAAGGCCGGCTCCACCTGAAGGGTCTAAACCGGAAAAGCAAAGTACGGTAGGGCGCAAAATGATGTCCTTCATTCACTAAAATTGCATTAGTATAGGCAAATTTGAATGAACTCTCGATATTAATTTATATCGGTACTAATGAGAGGGGATGGGCGGTGATTAAGAATATTTTAATTGATCTGGATGGGACATTAACCGATCCGAAAGTGGGGATTACGACGTCTGCACGCTATGGTCTGGAAAAGATCGGTCATCCGATTAGTGACGAGATCAATATCGACTGGATTATTGGTCCGCCCTTAAAAGCCTCGCTTGCCAAAATTTTAAATGTTGAGGCCGATCATGTTCTGGCTGAACAGGCCTTGATGGGTTATCGGGAGCGCTTTGCAGTCAAGGGTCTCTATGAAAATCATGTTTTTGAGGGTGTAGCAGAAACGCTGGCAGAACTGAAACGCCGTGGTTATCGCTTGTTTGTCGCTACAGCAAAACCGACAGTGTATGCCAAACAGATTCTGGAACATTTTGATCTGGCCCAGTATTTTACCGACATTTATGGTAGTGAGCTGAATGGCGAGCGAACCAATAAAGCTGAGCTGATTCAGTATATTTTAGAGCAGCAAAAATTACAGGCCGATCAATGCCTGATGGTGGGTGACCGTGAGCATGACATTTTTGGTGCCCGTCAAAATGGTATTGATACTATTGCGGTAAATTATGGTTATGGTAGTCAGGAAGAGTTAGCACTGGCACAGCCTAAATATCAAATAGACCGCTTTAATCAGTTGCTAGATTATTTTAAATAAACCCTAATTTTTGCTTATTTTATTTGAGCTGATTTTTAGAGATATTTTGTCTATAAGCTGCTACATCTATACAGATCAACTCTCTTATTAGATTGTTATCTCAATAAAAATCCCGCAGCGTGCGGGATTTTTGCTCTTACAAGAACATTTAAAGCGTCAAAAACCAGGTCGATGCCAACACCACCATAATGATAATCACCAGTAAAATATTGATGATCGTCATTCGATGTTGGGGTGGAACTCTGGCTTTGGTCAGTGCATTTCCTGCATGGTCAAACAGGATGACATTTTGCACGCTACTTTCATAACCGAGTTCGAGTAACGCGCGCTTTTCAACTTCGGTTAAACCGTCTTCAGGCAGATCCATAATTTGCAGCAGTGCTATAGAGCTAAATAGTTTCTTCATCATTGACGATGGTAACAGCCGTTTCAGCGTCACCGCGGCTGCATCAAAGTCGGCAATAATACTCCGCGGGTGGGCATAAGGCACATCGGGTAGCAGAGTATGCGTAATCGTGCCATCTATATTCATCAGCTGCATTTTATCTTTATAGATTTGCACCCATACAGCATCTGGAAATTTCACTAATTGATCTTGCAGCATGGAGAAAGTCTGATTTTGCTGATATTTAGTCATTAAATAATCGATAAACAAATCCCGCATCAAGACGGGATTTGTAAGGTTCGGTTATTTGGCAGGAGCACCATACTCATTGTTTTGTTGCTTGGTTTCAGTTGCCCACCACCAGATCAGTACCAGTATGCCAATCACGGTAAGCGTCAGTAATTGCCACCAACCAGAACGTCCTACATCATGCAAGCGACGCGCGCCAACGGCCAGACTTGGGACTAGAAGTGCCAGATTAAGCAGGCTATTCACCAGCGGTTTAGTGCCTAAAACTGTATCAATTACCTCAGCAACAATGCCTAAAATTACACAAAACAGCATAAAGAACCAAAATTCTTTACGGCGTGCACGGCCGGAAAAGTTTGCATAGTTGGTCAGACATTTTACAAACCAGTCAATGCTGCTGTAATTTTCCTCGGCTTGATCCAGATTTGAATATTTGCCAAGCTGACTGGAAATTTTTTCTCCCAGATAAATAGAACTGCCTGAGGTTAAATAAACCTCAGATGCTTCACCCGCGGTATTGACGATAAAATCGACCCGATCACCGCGTGAAGGTGGACGCTCACTACGCCAGTCTGCGCCATTAAAGCTATAGCGCTGATTATCATCCCCCGAGATAAAACCGGTATTGTGTTGAATAGAAAAATCAAGGATTGAACCTTTCATGCTTGTTCTCGTCTATTAAGCTAGATTATTGTTTTAAAGCGACGCAATTTCTTATCAGAATAACTTTAGCATAATCTAATTTTTAAAAGTTTATGGTGAAATGACAATAATTTTTTCATGTTTTTAAAAGCCTTATCGCAATAGTGATTCAGTATTCAATCAACAAAAAATGTAGCGTTGCATGATTTGAAATGAAGAAAATTAAATAGTAATGGAGCTGATTTATCTCTGAATCTTTTATAAGAAATTAAAGCTAAATCTATCTGATGAATATCAAATTTTTCTTTGGAACTATGGTTTGATGTTGTTAAATTTAATATGATGATAAACAGATACTTATAAATTTTAAATTTACAAAAAGCATATAATAATACTAATAAATATAACATTTTATTCATACTTTTTATCTATTAGTAACGATTTTTTAAAATCAACAGGCGTATAATAAAAAGCTTCATATTGTGATGAAGGTATCACATTCAATGTATCTCTCCCCATTATCGAAGGCCGTTTACCTTTGCTGTGCCTCTTTCATCTTAACCACGACCACTGTGCATGCTGAAGCTGCTTTCAGTTCGGAAAGCCCGTGGATGCTCGGTGACTGGAACGGGCAACGTACAGCACTCCAAAATCAGGGCTATGATTTCAGTTTTGGTTATACCGGTGAAATGGCAACCTTGATCGATGCGCAAAGATCTTCAAACCATAAAACTGAATATGCGGACCAGTTTGTTTTTGGGGCACATCTGGATCTGGCAAAAATTGCAGGCTGGCAAGACACCGAAGCACAAATAACAGTGACCCAGCGTAACGGTCAGTCACTGTCTCAAAGCGCTGCTGCTTTAAGTGGCCATCTGAGTTCAGTGCAAGAAGTCTGGGGCCGTGGTCAAACCTGGCGCCTGACTGATTTATGGATCAAGAAAAAATTCCTGGAACAAAAACTGGATGTGAAAGTCGGACGCTTTGGTGAGGGTGAAGACTTCAATAGTTTTGACTGTGATTTCCAGAATCTGGCCCTATGCGGTTCACAAGTCGGGAACTGGGTTGGCGATCAGTGGTACAACTGGCCGGTAAGCCAATGGGCTGCACGGGTCAAATATAACCTTAACCCTGAATTTTATGCCCAAGTCGGTGCTTATGAATACAACCCTGAGAATCTGGAACGTGGTAAAGGATTTAACCTGAGTACGGATGGTTCCAAAGGGGCAATGCTTCCTGCAGAAGTGGTTTGGGCGCCTAAACTGGGTGAACAGAAACTACCGGGTGAATACCGTGCCGGTTATTACTACAGTACAGCAGAGGCTGAAGTCATTTCCAATCCAGATCAAACCGATCATCACCATGGGGGCTGGATTGTTGCCAAGCAACAATTGACTGCACATCACGGAGATACTTCGCGTGGTTTGACCGGCTTTGTGAATGCGACAGTGCATGACTCCAAAACCAATAATGTCAGTGATATGCAAAATATCGGGCTGGTTTATAAGGGTGCAATGGATTCACGCCCTCAAGATGAAATCGCATTTGGTATTGCACGCATCAACATGAATGACGATGTCAGTGCTGACCGTCATCAAGAAATCGATGCAGAAATTTATTATGGCTTACATGCCACTAATTGGCTCACCATTCGCCCGAATGTGCAATATGTGCGTCACGTCGGTGCATATAAAGATGGTGAAAATGTCTGGGTGGGCGGAATCAAGTTTAATACGTCATTTTAAAATATAGTTTTTAGTTGCAAATACACTATTGAATCTCTAGGTGCTTTGTTGCAGTAATGGGCAATGCCTGCTTAAGACATTGATGTATTTATAACTCAGAATTTAACAATAAGGGTGCTCATGCCTGTCATGTGCATGGACTTTCAAAAAAACTTTTATAGGTGTTCAATATGAATACTTCATCATCAGGTTCAGTACTGAAAACGATTTTAGCGGTCATTGCCGCTGTTTTCGGTATAGGACTGCTGATTGGAGGGATTTATCTTGCAGTGCTGGGTGGGTCTTGGTACTACATCATTGCAGGTATTCTCTTTATTGCGACCGCAGTTCTCTTGTATAAACGAAAAAGTGCTGCACTCCTTGTTTATGCCATATTCGTTTTGGCGACAGTGGTGTGGGGGCTGTGGGAAGTCGGTTCAGATTTCTTTGCACTTGCGCCGCGTTTAGATATTTTAGGGCTGTTTGGTCTGGCCCTGCTGATTCCGGCTACCACACGTGGCTTTGATCATGCTAAAACCGCGAAAATTGCCTTGGGTGCTTCATTAGCCATTACCATCGCTGTCATGATTTATGCTGTATTTAATGACCCGCAAGAAATTCGCGGTGAATTAAAATCCCAGCAGCCTGCAACTCACCAGCCAATTCCCGGTGTGGCAGATGAAGACTGGCCTGCTTATGGCCGTACCCAGTCCGGTTTACGGTATTCACCGTTAAAGCAGATTAATACTGAAAATGTCAAAGATTTGCAGGTGGCTTGGGAATATCACACGGGCGAATTCAAGACTGAAAATGACTCGGGTGAAACCACCAATCAGGTTACCCCAATCAAGGTGGGTGACAACATGTACATCTGTACCACTCACCAGAAATTGACTGCGCTTGATCCGGCAACTGGTAAGGCGAAATGGACTTATGATCCAAAACTGAAAGCCGATCATACCTATCAGCATTTAACCTGCCGTGGTGTATCTTATTATGATGTCAACAATACGGCTGGTTTTGAAAGCAGTCTCGCTGCGAAGAAAACCACATCGGCTGAATGTCCACAAAAAGTCATTTTACCGGTCAATGATGGGCGTTTAGTGGCGGTCAATGCGACCACCGGTAAAGTCTGTTCTGATTTTGGTAAAAATGGCGAAGTCGATCTGCAAAAAGATATGCCATTCCCATATCCAGGCGGTTATATTCCAACCTCACCGCCTGTAGTAACCGGCACGACGATCATTATTGCGGGTTCAACCACAGACAACTATTCAACTGAAGAACCGTCAGGTGTGATCCGTGGTTATGATGTCAATACGGGTGAACTGCTTTGGGTATTTGACACAGGCGCTGAAGATCCGAATTTGATTCCTGCACCGGGTCAAAAATTTGTACACAACTCTCCAAATGCTTGGGCACCTTTGGCCTATGATGCAGAGCTGGATATCGTCTACGTACCAACGGGTGTCGGTACACCGGATATTTACGGTGGTCACCGGACTGAACTGGACGAGCGTTATGCCAACTCGATGCTGGCCTTGAATGCGACGACCGGCAAACTGGTATGGAACTTCCAGACTACCCATCACGATTTGTGGGATATGGACGTACCTTCACAGCCAACATTGACCGAGATTAAAGACAAAAACGGCAATATGGTTCCAGCCATTTATGTCTTGACCAAAACGGGTAATGCTTTTGTGCTAGACCGCCGTAATGGTAAAGCGATTGTGCCAATTACCGAGAAACCGGTACCACAATCTGTGAAACGCGGACCTCAGACCAAAGGCGAGTTCTATTCTAAAACTCAACCTTTCTCTGACTTTAATCTGGCGCCACAAGATAAATTGACCGATAAACAGATGTGGGGTGCGACCATGTTTGACCAGTTGGTCTGCCGTGTTGCGTTCCACAAACTGAATTACGATGGCATTTATACCCCACCTTCTGAAAATGGCACGCTGGTCTTCCCGGGTAACCTAGGTGTGTTTGAATGGGGTGGTATGTCAGTGAATCCGGACCGTCAAATTGCATTAACCAACCCGATTGGCCTGCCATTTGTATCAAAACTAATTCCTCAAGATCCGAACCGTCCTAAGACGGCTAAAGGTGCAGGTACAGAAGCAGGTGTTCAACCGATGTATGGTGTGCCTTATGGCGTTGAAATCAGTGCGTTCCTGTCTCCATTTGGACTGCCGTGTAAACAGCCATCATGGGGCTTTGTTGCAGGTGTGGATCTAAATACTCATGAAGTGGCATGGAAACGCCGCATCGGTACCATTCGTGACAGTATGCCGGGCATTCCATTGCCACCATTCAAAATGGGTGTGCCGATGCTGGGTGGCCCTATTTCAACTGCGGGCAACGTGATGTTTGTGGGTGGAACTCAAGATAACTACATCCGTGCCATTAACGTGAACAACGGTGATGAGTTGTGGAAAGGCCGTCTACCTGCAGGTGGCCAGGCTACACCAATGACCTATGAAGCCAATGGAAAGCAGTATGTGGTCATTATGGCGGGTGGTCATGGTTCCTTTGGGACTAAAATGGGTGACTCTCTGGTGGCTTATGCCTTGCCAGACAATAAATAGTTGAATCTCTAATTAAGTATGAAGAAGCCTGATTCGTCAGGCTTTTTTATACGCTATTGTTGAATGCCTACATCGAGTTTTAAGGACACAGAGAAATGATGTTGATTTGTTGCTGAAAGCTCAATTTCCTTCAGATCGCATTAAAATAATATGCTTTGTATATGGCTGATTTTAAGCGAAATTCAGATAAAGGATTAATCAAGTCTAAATTTATCGAACACAGAATTTTTAAGCTCAAAATATTCCTATTCATTGAGCGAACTATATGTCATCGAATTAGCATACTTATTTGGTATCGATGCTTAAAACAAAATGAGTTGAATCATGAGATGTACGCCATCTCGATAAGGTATTTGCCGCATTAAACCACTTTCAAATAAGGCCTGTCATTTATGTACCAAAGCCCGAAATTTCCATTCGTGAGATCGACCTTGTCCTGCCTGATTGCTTGCGCAGGTCAGAACATTTATGCAGAAAATGATACACAAGAAGTCCAAAGGTTAGACACGATTGTCATTCAAGCGACCCGTACAGATCGGGAGCGATTGACCACACCGGCGTCAGTGTATTATCTGAATCAAGAACAAGATAACAGCATGAATGTGAATCTTTCGGAAACATTAAAAGGCGTTCCGGGATTACAGTTAAACAATCGTGAAAACTATGCCCAAGACCTACAAATTTCGATGCGAGGCTTTGGGGCACGTTCCAGTTTTGGTGTGCGTGGTGTGCGTTTATATGTAGATGGAATCCCTGCGACGATGCCGGATGGACAGGGACAAACCTCGAATATTGATTTGAACAGTCTGGACCATATTGAAGTATTGGGTGGTGGATTTTCATCGCTCTATGGCAACTCTTCGGGGGGAACGATTTTAACCACCACGCGAGAGGGGCAAGGTGCTGATTCGATTGAACTGGGGCATTCTGCTGGTAGTCAAAATAAAGGGCAGACCAAGCTGGTTTTGCAAGGTGGTTCAGAAAATGCCGATGAACCAGCTTATATCATCAGCTCGTCTTATTTTGATACCAATGGTTACCGTGACCACAGCAGTGCACATAAAGTTCTGAATAATGCCAAGCTGACCTGGAATCTGGAGGACGGATCTAAAATCAACTGGATGAATAACTACGTTAAAATTGCTGCAGATGATCCGGGTGGTCTAGAGAGAAAGGATTGGAAAGCAAATCCAAAACAAATAGACAGTAGAATTCAGGGATTTAATACAAGAAAAGAAATTGAGCAATTTCAAACAGGTCTTACTTGGAATAAGTCAATCAATGATCAGCATGAACTGTATGGCATGGCCTATTGGGGGCAGCGTGAGGTTATCCAGTATCAATCGATTTCTAAGTTTTTTCAGTCATTAGAAAAACAACCAGGTGGTGTAATTGACTTTGACCGTCAGTTTTATGGTGCAGACCTACGTTGGACAGATAGAGATGTTTTGCCAAATACTAAACTGATTGCTGGACTTGCTGTTGATGCCATGACCGAAGACCGAAAAGGTTATCTAAATTATGTGGGGAATACTTTTGGAGTTAAAGGTGAGTTACGTCGTGATGAAGACAATACCTTATGGAATGCGGATCCTTATTTACAGATATCTTATAACTTTATGCCAGATTGGACTCTAGATGCTGGACTACGTTATAGCAACGTGCATTTTAAATCAGAAGATCATTATATTACTGATGTGAATGGTGATAATTCTGGTAAAACTACTTTTGACAAGTTACTGCCATCGTTAAGTTTAAGCTGGAAAATTTTACCTGAGCTGATGACTTATGCCAGTTATGCCCAAGGCTTTGAAACACCAACTTTTACTGAAATGGCTTATCCTGCAAGTGGGAGTTTTGATAAAGCCCTTAATTTAAAAGCAGCAGAAAGTGAAACCTATGAACTTGGGTTGAAGTCTGCCAATATCTTAGGTGATTTTACTGTTGCAGTTTTTCAGACCAAGACAAAGAATGACATTGTTTCTGCAGGTAATGATAATGGTCGCTCTACTTTCCGTAATGCGGATAAAACTTTAAGAGAAGGTATTGAACTCTCCTGGAATAAAAACCTATGGCGTGACCTAACAGCTCAAGCAAGTTATAGCTACTTAGATGCAACTTTTGATAAAGACACTGCAAATGTTGAAGGCCCGACACCTATTCAAGAAGGTAATTATATTCCCGGTATTGCCAAGAATCAGGCATTCTTAAGCTTGGGTTGGAAACCTGAACAGGGTTTGCGTGCGGGTGTGGATATTCGTTATAGCGACAAAATCTATGTCGATGATAAAAACTCAGATGCTGCGCCAAGCTACACGGTTGCTGGCGCCAATGTGGGTTATCACTGGAAAATGCAGGATTGGGCAGTGAATACTTTTGCGCGTGTCGATAACCTGTTTGATAAAGATTATTCTGGTTCGGTGATTGTCAATGAAAGCAATAACCGTTTCTTTGAGCCGGCAGAAGGGCGGAACTGGAGCGCTGGTTTGAGTGTGACAAAAGAATTTTAATTCAGATGATTTAGGGCTGTTAAATTTTCAAAAAACAAAATCCCGCTTCCTGAGTGGGATTTTTTAATATTTAAGTTTTGAAAAGTTGATCAGAGGATTTGAGATAAAACTAGATCTTTTGCTGATTCACCCGTTTCGATAATTCCTCGGCACTTTCCACCCGTTCAGAATATCGATTGTTGAGATCAGCAGACTGAACTTGGTGTGAGATTGTGTCGACCATCAGAAGTTGTTTTAGATATTCTTTCTGCTCCGCAGCGCGCAGCTTTTAGCATGGAAAATGAGGAAATGATTATTGATGAAGCAGGGAATCGGTTGAAATAAATTTCAGAATTTAAGCAGATCAATCAGATCATAAAAAAGCCACCGCAGGGGTGGCTTTTTATTTAAAGTTAAAATGACAGATGTCGTGTCATTTTAAGCTAAACCTTACCAGCTTAACGCACCGCCAGTTTGGTAATCTGTTACGCGCGTCTCGAAGAAATTCTTCTCTTTACGCAAGTCCATCATCTCTGACATCCACTGGAACGGGTTATTCACACCAGCAAACTGTTCAGGCAAACCCAACTGCGCCAGACGACGGTTCGCAATAAACTTCAGGTATTCTTCCATCATGCCAGCGTTCATGCCAAGTACACCGCGTGGCATGGTGTCACGTGCGTATTCGATTTCCAGCATCGTACCTTCAAGAATCATCTGGATGATTTCTTCCTGGAATTCAGTTGTCCATAAACCCGGGTTTTCGATCTTGATCTGGTTGATCATATCGATACCGAAGTTCAGGTGCATAGACTCATCACGCAGGATGTACTGGAACTGCTCGGCAACACCATTCATCTTGTTACGACGGCCCATCGACAGGATCTGGCTGAAACCGCAGTAGAAGAAGATACCTTCAAGTACACAGTAGAACGCGATCAGGTTGCGAAGCAGGATCTGGTCGTTTTCAGGTGTGCCGGTTTTGAAAGTAGGATCACTTAAAGACTGAGTATATTTCAGGCCCCACGCAGCTTTACGTGCAACTGACGGTACTTCACGGTACATGTTGAAGACTTCGCCTTCATCCATACCTAGCGACTCGATACAGTACTGGTAAGCGTGTGTGTGAATCGCTTCTTCAAACGCTTGACGCAAGATGTACTGACGGCATTCAGGGTTGGTAATATGACGGTAAATCGCCAGTACCAGATTGTTTGCAACCAGTGAATCGGCAGTCGAGAAGAAACCAAGTGAACGCATCACAATGGTACGTTCATCTTCAGTCAAGCCATTTTCAGACTTCCACAACGCAATGTCGTGGTTCATGTTCACTTCTTGTGGCATCCAGTGGTTTGCACATCCGTCCAGATACTTCTGCCAAGCCCATTCGTATTTGAATGGAACAAGCTGGTTCAAGTCTGCACGACAGTTGATCATCGCCTTGTCATCAACCTGAACGCGTTGCGCACCCATTTCAAGCTCTTCCAGACCCGGTGCAACATCAAGCTGCTCTAGGGAAGCAGATGCTCTTGCCAGTGAATCGGTTGGATTTGATCCTCGGTTTTGAGTGGCTCTAAGGGGTTGTGCAGCTGCCACATCCGGCGATGCGTTGCCTGCATCAGATACCATCTGTGAATTAGTCGCTTTTTGCGGCTCGACGGGCGCAGGCTGCTGTTCAGGTGCAGCCGGTTTTTGCGAATCATCTTCGAAATCGTCCCAACTTAGGATAGACATATCAATTCTCTCTACGTTGCTTTATATCTTTTATGAGACATTCAGCTTGGCTGAGATGTCTTACTATACGCTTAATTTGTGTAAGCAAAATTAAGTTTTGTTGATGAATGCTCTAGTTTTATACAGGAGCAATAATCCCCACTACTTATTTTGCTTACGCTGCTGGCGAACTTTGAACCAGAAGTAAGCAATGGGTAAATAAAAGGTAATACCAAAGGAAATCAGCAATGCCGCAAGTCCTAACATGTAGTTATGAGTCATATGTGGCATTGAGGTTTCCTTTTACTTTTAGTTTGTGAATCCTAGCCGAAACTAGGATTCACGTTTAAATCATTTTTTAGATGATTTACTAGGCTTGATTGTTTCAGTAACTGTAGTTTTAGGATGCTTTTTTGCATAGCCTTCAGTTACGAAACGACCAGTTCCTGCATCACGAGAAACTTTTTTCGTAGCCATAGAGATAATCTCCATTACAAATTCAAGATGACTCTTACTGGCTCGTTTCTCGAATTGATGATACAATCCGTTCACGCATTTTGTGATGCCAGCCTCGTTGTGACCATCTTGGTATCACTTCGAGATTGAAAGCCTTCTAGTTAGTTTTGACGGACGCTAGAGGGCTTTTTTATTGCCTGAATTTCGTAATCCCCCTAAGTCCCCCTTTGAAAAGGGGGATTTTCTCCCTCCTTTATTAAAGGAGGGTCGGGGAGGATTTAAAACCTGTCAGATTATTGACAAGCCTCACAATCAGGGTTGTCAATTGAACATGCCATTGGCACTGGAGCCGCTTGTGCAAAACCTTCTTCCTCTGCAGGAGCTTCAGGTTTTTGCGCTTCAACCACCGGAGCTGCTGCTACAACAGGCGCCGCAACAGTTGCAGGTTTAACTGCATTCAATGCGCCAGTGTTGATTGTTGATTTCTCGGCAGAAGTCGCACCCAATGCACGCAGGTAATAAGTCGTCTTAAGACCACGTAACCAGGCCATCTTGTAAGTGATGTCCAGTTTCTTACCGTTTGCACCAGCGATGTAAAGGTTAAGAGACTGCGCCTGATCAATCCATTTTTGACGACGTGATGCAGCATCCACGATCCAGCGCGTTTCAACTTCAAACGCAGTCGCGAAGATGGCTTTAAGCTCTTCAGGTATACGAGAAATCTTCTGAACAGAACCTTCGAAATGTTTCAGGTCGTTGACCATTACTGCATCCCAAAGACCACGTTCTTTCAACGCACGTACCAGGTACGGGTTAATCACGGTGAATTCGCCAGACAGGTTTGATTTCACATACAAGTTCTGGAATGTCGGCTCAATAGATTGAGAAACACCACAGATATTTGAAATCGTAGCAGTCGGAGCAATCGCCATCACGTTCGAGTTACGCATACCATCTTTTTGAACTTTGGTACGTAAAGTGTCCCAGTCCAGACGTTGAGTGCGGTCGACTTCGAACATGCGTTCAGGACGAGTTTTCGCAACCAGATCAAGCGAGTCGATTGGCAGGATACCTTGATCCCACAATGAACCCTTGAATGTTTCGTATGTACCACGTTCAACAGCCAAATCGCTAGATGTTGAAATTGCGTAGTACGAAATCACTTCCATCGATTCATCAGCAAACTCAACCGCAGCATCAGAACCATAAGCCAGGTTCATTTCGTATAGTGCATCCTGGAAGCCCATGATACCCATACCAACCGGACGGTGTTTCAGGTTCGAGTTACGTGCTTGTGGAACAGCGTAGTAGTTGATGTCAATCACGTTATCGAGCATACGAACCGCAGTTTTAACTGTACGTGCCAGTTTTTCACGATCAAGTACACCGCCTTTGACGTGTTGTACCAGGTTAATTGAACCTAAGTTACATACCGCAATTTCTTCTTTGCTTGTGTTGAGTGTAATTTCTGTACACAGGTTAGAAGAGTGCACCACACCTACGTGTTGCTGTGGTGAGCGTAAGTTACATACGTCTTTGAATGTGATCCACGGGTGACCAGTTTCAAACAGCATGGACAGCATTTTGCGCCACAAATCTTTTGCACGGATTTTCTTGTGCAGCATATTTGTTTCTTTGGCAATCGCTTCGTAATGTGCATAACGCTCAGCGAATTCTGCACCCGTCAAATCATGTAGATCAGGCGTTTCAGAAGGGGTGAACAGTGTCCATTCTGCATCTTCGAATACACGTTGCATGAACAGGTCAGGAACCCAGTTCGCAGTGTTCATGTCGTGGGTACGACGACGGTCATCACCGGTGTTCTTACGCAGTTCCAAGAATTCTTCGATGTCCAGGTGCCAGGTTTCTAAGTATGCACAAACTGCACCTTTACGCTTACCACCTTGGTTAACCGCAACAGCAGTATCATTCGCCACTTTCAGGAACGGAACTACACCTTGAGATTTACCGTTAGTGCCTTTGATGTATGAGTTCAAGGCACGGACTGGCGTCCAGTCATTACCCAAACCGCCTGCCCATTTAGACAGCATTGCGTTATCACGCATCGCGCCATAAATGTCATACAGGTCATCATCAATGGTTGTTAAATAGCAGCTCGACAATTGTGGACGAAGCGTACCTGAGTTAAACAGGGTAGGCGTCGATGCCATGTAGTCGAAGCTAGACAATAAGTTATAGAACTCAATCGCGCGGTCTTCACGGTTTTCTTCATTGAGCGACAAGCCCATAGAAACACGCATAAAGAACAATTGCGGAAGTTCGAAACGTACGCCATCTGAATGGATGAAGTAACGGTCAAATAAAGTTTGCAGACCCAAGTAAGTAAACTGGTTAGAGCGTTCCGGTTGAATCGCAGCTGCCAGTTTAGCCAGGTCAAAGTTCAGCAATTCTGGAGAAAGCAGCTCAAGCTCAATCCCTTTTTTCAGGTAAGTTTCCAG
This sequence comes from Acinetobacter sp. AR2-3, assembly GCF_001878775.1. Lineage (NCBI taxonomy): Bacteria > Pseudomonadati > Pseudomonadota > Gammaproteobacteria > Moraxellales > Moraxellaceae > Acinetobacter > Acinetobacter sp. AR2-3. Next base: position 183,199 of record NZ_MJIQ01000037.1, on the reverse strand, counting down.
CGCATCGCCTTCAACTGTATCTACAGGTAGACCCAGGAATTTCAAACCAGTCGCAACCAGGTCATCACGCAATAAACGTGCAGTCACATACGTATAGTTAGGCTCTTGCTCGATACGAGTACGGGTCGCCATCATCATCGTGGTCGAGATGTCTGACTCTTTTACGCCGTTGTACAAGTTTTTCACAGTCTCATCGACAATCGCTTGTACATCAATGCCTTCAAGGCCTTCAGCTGCTTTAGTAACATGCGCAGTTAAAGCACTTAAATCCAGTGGCTTGAGTTTGCCTTCAGCATCGGTAATTTGCAGGGTCGGGTGATGATGTGCACCTAATTGTTTACGTGCTTCAGAACGTTGTTCACGATAAATGACATAAGAGCGTGCAACTTTCTGTTCGCCCGTACGCATTAGCGCAAGTTCAACTTGGTCTTGAATTTCTTCAATATGAATCGTTCCGCCAGAAGGTAAACGACGTTTAAAGGTATTTAATACCATTTCCGTCAGTTGCTCGATACGATCATGGATCCGGCTCGAGTCAGCGCTTTGTTGGCCTTCAACCGCCAAAAACGCTTTACCAATTGCGACAGAAATTTTTTCTGCATCAAAAGCGGCAACATCACCGGTGCGTTTAATCACCTGAAGTTGACCAGGAGTTGAAGTGATTACGCTCATGTTAGCATAGCTCCATTGTCATCTATTTTTATGTTTATGGACCGTTTGAACTGGGCAAAATTCGTGCCACAGTGTTTGAGGAATAAACACAAGACCTAGTGGTTTTAAAATTAATTGAACACAAGATACGGGAAAATTTAGGGTAGATCAATATTGACATTTAGCTAAATATTTTTCTTAAGTTGTGCTTTAGTCCTTGTAAAAATATCGCTATTTTTATTGATTTTTGTATAAGCCTTATCAGGCAAGGCATAGCATAACAAAGTCCAAAGAAAGTGCTTATAGATAACACTGTGGATAACTAAAAAGTGCTGAATCAAGCAGTCATATTTTGTCCATGTAAGAGTTGTGTAAATCGCAAATCAGATCTAAGCCACTGTTTCAAGCATAATTGTCCAAAAAATGCACGATAAAATATTACAAAATGCTATCTTGATGTATCAGTTTGGTGAACGCTATCTTGTTTACAATGTAAACGTGTGTATATTGCAAGCATATTAAAAACGTATCTATTGGATTTCAAAAGGATACGCCTATAGCGTAGATCCACCAAATAAGGGGCAATACATGAGCCAAGAAGAAAAGTTACCCAAGATTTTAATTGTTGAAGATGATGAGCGTCTTGCTCGTTTAACGCAAGAATACCTGATCCGTAACGGACTTGAGGTAGGGGTAGAGCCGGATGGTAATCGTGCCATTCGTCGGATTATTGCTGAACAGCCAGATATGGTAGTGCTGGATGTGATGTTGCCAGGTGCTGATGGCTTGACCATTTGCCGTGAAGTGCGTCCACATTATCATCAACCGATTTTGATGTTGACTGCGCGTACTGAAGATATGGATCAGGTTTTGGGTCTGGAAATGGGTGCAGATGACTATGTCGCTAAACCTGTTCAGCCGCGTGTATTGCTAGCACGTATTCGTGCATTATTGCGTCGTACTGACAAGGTGCCTGAAGATGAAGTGGCACAGCGCATCGAATTTGATGATCTGGTCATCGACAATGGCGGTCGTTCAGTGACCTTAAATGGCGATCTGGTTGATTTTACCAGTGCAGAATATGACCTGTTATGGTTGCTTGCATCGAATGCTGGCCGTATTCTCTCTCGCGAAGATATTTTCGAGCGTTTACGTGGTATCGAATATGATGGTCAAGACCGTTCAATCGATGTGCGTATTTCTCGTATCCGTCCAAAAATCGGTGATGACCCAGAAAATCCGAAGCGTATTAAAACAGTACGTAGTAAAGGTTATCTTTTTGTTAAAGAGACCAATGGTCTTTAAGCAAATGTGGTTTGTTGCTTGAATAAGCAGGATAAATTATAGGTGTTTAAGCACAGTATATTTTTGCGTATATACGCAGGACTCGTCATTCTTGTAGTCTTGGTGGCGGTGTTCGGCTATCTGTTGGTACAGATTATCAACTATCAGCGTGCGCAAGAATATCGCGAATCCCTGACTGATGGTATGGCATATATCATCAGTGAAGGGGTTGCACGCCAGCCAAATCTCCAGCAAAAAATGGATTGGGTTTCTGATGCCTCCGATTTGCTGGAATTGCCCATTCACTATGTAGAAGCCAGCAAGGTCGACATTACCCGTGCTGAAGGGCGCCGTATTGCCGAACGTAAAGCGGTGGTGCGCTGGGATGCCGAGTTCGGTATTGCCTATATTGTGGTAGGGCTGCGCGATGACCCAGGTCATTACCTTTATATTAAGGCTGACAGTATTACTGAACGTCAGATGAAGGCCTTACCAGTCTTTATTTTGGACTACCTGGTCTACTATCCAGGTCAGGAAAAAGAATATCTGGCTCGTATTCAGGATTATTTTTCTTATCCGGTTTCTATCGAAAATGTCCAGAATCTACCTTTAGACTCCGAGCAAATCGGACGTCTGCGTCTGGATCACAGCATCATTTTATACCGCGATAATGCCTCTATTCGTGGTACCACAATTTCAATTATTTCACCGATTCCTGGTTCGACCTCGCAAGTATTGGTCATGGGGCCGGTACCCTTGTTTAACTGGATGCCATTCCAGTTGGCGACCGGTATTACCTTATTAAGCCTGTTTGTGTTGAGTCTGGGTGTTTATGGTCTGCTGGTTCCGATGCAGCGCAAGTTACGTGAAGTCAGCTATGCCTTAAACAAAATGAAATCGGGTAACATGTCATTGCGTCTTCCTGTGGAAGGCAGTGACGAGATGTCTACACTGGCATCTAGCTATAACAATATGTCAGACCATATCCAGCGTTTAATCGAAGCACAGCGTGAGCTGATGCGTGCAGTGTCGCATGAGTTGCGTACACCGGTGGCACGGATCCGTTTTGGTGTGGAAATGATGGCAGATGAAGACGACTACGATTATCGTCTGCAACAGGTGGAGCAGATTGATAAGGACATCGAAGCACTGAATACCTTGATTGATGAGATTATGACCTATGCCAAACTGGAACAGGGCATGCCGTCGATTGAGTTTGAACAGATTGATCTGTATGACGTACTGAATCAGGTGGCACAAGAAACAGAAGCACTGAAAACCCAGAAAATCATTGATTTATATCCAATGCCTGTTGCGATTACGGTAGAGGCAGAGCGTCGCTACCTGCATCGTGTAATTCAGAATCTGGTGGGGAATGCCATCCGTTATTGTGATAATAAAATCTTGATTAGCGGTGGTCTGGACCAAGATGGTCAGGCCTATGTTTGTGTAGAAGATGACGGGCCGGGGATTCCGCAAATAGATCGCGCCCGCATTTTTGAAGCCTTTGCCCGACTGGATGATAGTCGTACCCGTGCTTCGGGTGGTTATGGTTTAGGTTTGTCGATTGTCAGCCGGATTGCATACTGGTTTGGTGGTACGATTCAAGTTGATCAAAGTCCGACCCTGGGTGGTGCGCGTTTTACCATGACTTGGCCGGCACAACGTTATGTCAAGAAGAGTAAGCGCAAGATGCTAGAAAAAAAGCCTGAGGAAGCGAGCGATCATTTAGCTTGATATTGTGTGAATGATTTTAGTCATAAAAAAACGATGCATCGGCATCGTTTTTTTATTGGGAGCGATTTTTATTCCTGAATGGTCGCATCAGGTTCAATGAGTGATTTACCCTCTTTTAAGCTTTGTAGCGCTTCAGGGTTAAAGTCGATCAATAGTTTGGTGTTTTTCGCATCGACATTATAGCGCTGAATCAGTTTCTGGTCGCCTGATAACGTTTCGACTTTATATTCGTCAGCGATATTCATAATGCCATCCAGATTGATGCTGGAAGAGGCGTGATCTTCTTGAAAAAGTGCATGGATGTCACGTAAGTCAAAAGCTGCCTGGCTTATGTTGGGATTTTTTTGGATGTAATTTTCTATATGTCGAACCAGTAATTGAGCAAATAAAAAATAATTAGGTCGATGAGAAAAGCGTAGAGACATGCAAGGACTCCTTATTGTTACTTTATTAATGTCATGATGTGGTTTAGAAATAGAAATAACATATTCTGAATCAGTCCGTTGAGCATGTTGCAAAAAGACACAATTGCCAATCTAAGCTTACCAAGTGGCTGCAGGGGGTAAATCAGCAGTTAAATGTAAAAAATCACATTAAATCTCAAGTTAAATCAAATAGTTTGAAGGGAATAATAGGTGTTAAAATAAGTTTTTATCTGATTTAACTTGGATTCAATAGTGAAAAGGACTATATGTAAATGGGTGGGCGAGAAAAGCAGCTCATCGATCAGTCTATTTTCTGGCAGCGCTATTTATAGAAAAATTAATAGATAATTAAAATTTAATTTAGGAAAACGATTAAAACGAATTCTGAATGATTAAAGTCAAATTAAATGCTGAAATGTCTAAAAAATCATCCCAAAGACTAAGGCTTATAAACTAGCAAGTGAAATCCAAAATCAGGTACAATTGGCGGGATTAATTTTGTGTTTGGTGTATTTGAAGGCCAATACATACATTCTTTGTTAACAAATAGGCCTGCCAGGAGTTATCCCCGCATGAGTGCTATTACTCCATACGAATGGGCAATTATTGCCTTCGTGATCGGCGTTACATTTTTATGCGTCTTTATGCTGACTGTCCCATTACTCCTCGGGGGTAAATCATGGGGCCGTGCCAAGCAGGAGCAGTTTGAGTCAGGTGTAGTTAGCGCAGGTGGAGCTCGTATCCGCTTGTCTGCAAAGTTCTATTTAGTTGCAATTTTCTTCGTGGTGTTTGATTTAGAAGCACTTTATCTATATGCATGGGCGGTTTCTGTTCGTGAAGTAGGTTGGATTGGTTTTGCAACTGCAGCTATCTTTATTTTGGTTTTACTTGTTGGTTTGATTTACGAATTATCGACAGGTGCACTCAATTGGGCACCTTCAGACAGACGTAAAGCCGCAGGTGTTAAAGCTAAAATTGGTTCGCCAAATATGGATCTAGCAGAAATTACGCGCTTCAACTCAATTGAAGAATTGGTAATCGACCCTACAGGTCAAATCCCAGCTCAATCCTCTGGTCGTGTGAAAAGCTCACCGGCTAAATCATCTGATAAGGAGTAAGACGGGATGAAATACACATTAACCCGTGCGAATCCGGATGCTGACCAATATCCACTTCAGGAACGTATTGTTGTAGAAGATCCGTTGCTAGAAGAAGAAGTGAATAAAAATGTATTCATGACTCGCTTAGAGGATGTGGTACATACAGCAGTCAACTGGGGTCGTAAAAACTCAGTTTGGCCATTTAACTTTGGTACATCTTGCTGCTACGTAGAATATGCAACCACCTTGACCGGCGTGCATGACTTGTCACGTTTTGGTGCCGAGGTTATCCGTGCTTCACCGCGTCAGGCAGACTTAATGATTGTAGCGGGTACTTGCTTCGTGAAAATGGCACCAGTAATTCAACGTCTATATGAACAGATGCTGGAACCGAAATGGGTCATTTCAATGGGTGCATGTGCCAACTCAGGTGGTATGTACGATATTTATTCAGTCGTACAAGGTGTGGATAAAATCATCCCGGTCGATGTGTATATTCCAGGTTGCCCACCACGTCCTGAAGCTTTGATTCAGGCATTGATGCTGTTGCAAGACCAGATTCAACTAGAGCGTCGTCCGCTTTCTGCGGTGATCGGTGATGATCTTAAGCCAGTGTATAAGCCAAAGATGATGCCGGAACGTGACCGTAAGAAAGACCAGCGTGTTGCTGTGAAGAACTTACGCTCTATGGATGAAATTAAATAATTTAAACGACAGGTTGTTTTGTTGTGCACCCGCTATGGGTGTAATTGTCGTTTAGATTGACTGAATTTGTATTAAATAGGAAGCCAAGCCAATGGCTGAAATTGACATTGCTATGCCAGAATCAACGCCTGTTGATTCACGCCCAGCATTTGCCATCATTGAAGAACTCAAAACCAAATTTGGTGAGAACTTCTTTGTGCAAACGACTTTCGAGGATTTCCCGACAGTCTGGGTTGAGCGCGCACGTGTACAAGAAGTTTTAATGTTCTTGCGTACAGTGTCACGTCCTTACGTGATGTTGTTCGACCTGTCAGCGGTAGATGAGCGTCTGCGTACGCACCGCGACGGTTTACCTGCGTCTGACTTCACCGTGTTCTATCACCTGTTGTCGCTCGAGCGTAATACTGACATTCGTATTAAAGTTGCCTTAGCTGAAAGCGATTTGAATCTTCCGACGGCAACCAATATTTGGCCAAATGCCAACTGGTACGAACGTGAAGCTTACGATATGTTCGGGATCAATTTCGAAGGGCATCCAATGCTCCGTCGTATCTTGTTGCCAACCTATTGGGAAGGTCATCCGCTACGTAAAGAATATTCTGCGCGTGCGACTGAATATACGCCGTATTTGCAAGATAAAGCCAAACAGGACTACGAACAGGAACATCTTCGTTTCGTCCCTGAAGATTGGGGTATGAAGCGCGGCAATGCCGATGAAGACTTCATGTTCCTGAACTTGGGTCCGAACCATCCATCTGCGCACGGTGCGTTCCGTGTGATCTTGCAGCTGGACGGTGAAGAAGTGAAAGACTGTGTGCCTGACATCGGTTATCACCACCGTGGTGTGGAAAAGATGGCTGAACGTCAAACCTGGCATTCATTCATTCCGTATACAGACCGTGTCGACTACCTCGGTGGTTGTGCGCAAAACATGCCTTACGTGCTTGGCGTAGAGCAAATGGCGGGTATTACGGTACCTGACCGTGCGCAATGTATTCGCGTGATGATGTCTGAACTGTTTCGTATCAATAACCACTTGCTGTTCATTGGTACTGCGATTCAGGATGCCGGCGGTATGACGCCAGTCTTCTACATGTTTGCTGACCGTCAGAAAATCTATGACGCGATTGAAGCGATCACCGGTTACCGTATGCACCCGGCATGGTTCCGTATTGGCGGTACAGCACATGACCTTCCAAACAACTGGCAGCACCTGATCCGTGAAATCCTGGACTGGATGCCGAAACGTTTGAAGGAATACCATACTGCAGCGCTGAAAAACTCGGTGTTTGTGGGTCGTACCCGTAATGTTGCGCAATACGATGCAAAATCTGCATTGGCTTGGGGTGTAACAGGTACAGGTCTACGCGCTACAGGTATCGACTTTGACGTACGTAAATATCGTCCATATAGCGGCTATGAAAATTATGACTTCGAAGTGCCGGTTGAGTACGAAGGCGATGCCTATGCACGTGTTATCGTTCACTACCGTGAAATCGAAGAATCACTGAAAATTATCAAACAATGTTTAGATAATATGCCGTCTGGTGCGTACAAAGCAGATCATCCACTGGCTGTTCCACCACCAAAAGACAAGACATTACAAGATATTGAAACCTTGATTACGCACTTCCTGAGTGTATCTTGGGGTCCTGTAATGCCTGCGGGTGAAGCATCTGTGATGGCGGAAGTGGTGAAAGGCGCGTCGAACTACTACTTGACTTCAGACAAGTCAACCATGAGTTACCGTACCCGTATCCGTACACCAACCTTCACGCATTTACAGCAAATGCCTTCTGTGATTAACGGCAGCTTAATGTCTGACTTAATCATTTATTTAGCGACCATTGATGTCGTAATGGCTGACGTGGATCGCTAAGGGGTAAACGCATTATGATGATTTTGACTGATAAAAAGCCACGTGTGAATGTTGAAGGGATTTTGACTGCGGACGAAATTCACGATATCGAACATCACATGGGGCACTACCCATACCCACGTGCAGCGTGTCTAGATGCGCTGAAGTGTGTACAACGCCGTAATGGCTGGGTAGATGATGCGCAAATGAATGCCATCGCACAAATGCTGAGCATGAGCGTTGCGGACCTTGAAGGTGTGGCAACGTTCTATAACCGTATTTACCGTCAGCCGGTCGGTCGTCACGTAATTTTGTTATGTGATTCGATTGCGTGTTTCTTGATGGGTGCGGAAACTTTGGCAGAAGCATTCCAGCGCGAATTAGGAATCCAGTTTGGTCAAACGACTGCAGATGGTCGTTTCACTTTGCTGCCAATTTGCTGTCTGGGCAACTGTGACAAAGGTCCAACCTTAATGATTGATGAAGACACGCACGGTCTGGTTGAAGTGACTTCGGTGAAACAGCTGTTGGAGAAGTATGTATGAATACTGAACCAAAACCAATTTATGGCGACGGTAACCCGGAAACGCATCCATTAACATGGCGTTTAAGCAAGCAGGCCAACGTACGTAATGCAGATGATTACGAAGCGCTGGAAGGTTATGCAGGCTTTAAAAAAGCCCTGTCTATGTCGCCTAAAGATGTATTAGAAGTGGTTAAGGCAGCGACTGTAAAAGGTCGTGGTGGTGCAGGCTTCCCGGCAGGTATCAAATGGTCTTTGATGGCGCCAAACGACAACTCAGGTCCACGTTACCTGATTTGTAATGCCGATGAGATGGAACCAGGTACCTTTAAAGACCGTTTGTTGATGGAAGATCTTCCGCATCAATTGATCGAAGGGATGCTGATTGCGGGTTATACGCTTGAAGCAACACACGGTTATATCTTTATCCGCGGCGAGTACATCGAAGCTGCTCAGTACTTAAATGAAGCACTTGAGCAAGTTCGTGCCAAAGGTTACTTAGGGGATAACATCCTTGGTACAGGCTGGAACTTCGAGTTACACGTGCATACCGGTGCGGGTCGTTATATCTGCGGTGAAGAAACTGCATTGATTAACTCGCTTGAAGGTCGCCGTGCCAACCCGCGTACTAAACCGCCATTCCCGCAAGTTGCAGGTGCTTGGGGTCGTCCTACGATTGTGAACAACGTAGAGACCTACAACAACTTACCGGCAATCATGCTGCGCGGTCCTGAATGGTACATCAACTTATCTGCTGGTAAGTCGAAAGATCCAGGCACCAAGATTTATGGTGCATCAGGTAAAGTGAAATTCCCGGGTCTATGGGAGCTTCCATTTGGTACGACAGCACGTGAAGTGATTGAAGACCATGCTGGTGGTATGCGTGACGGCTTAAAACTGAAAGCATGGTTACCGGGTGGTGCATCGACTGACTTCCTGGCTGCCGAGCATATTGATCTTCCTATGGATGCGGAAAGCATCATGAAAGCAGGTTCGCGTTTAGGAACTTGCTTATTGATGGTGGTAGATGAAACCCAATGTATGGTTTCAGCGACACGTAACCTCGAAGAATTCTTTGCACGCGAATCATGTGGTTTCTGTACGCCTTGCCGTGATGGCTTACCTTGGGCTGTGAAAGCGCTGAAAGCACTGGAAGATGGCACAGGTAAGAAAGAAGATATCGATCACTTACAAGAACTGACTCGTAAGCTTTGGATTGGTAAAACTTTCTGTGCCCACGCACCGGGTGCAATGGAGCCGCTTATGGGCGCACTCAAATATTTCCGTGGCGAATTTGAAGCGAAGGTTGTGAATGCCGCCGCTCAAACCAGCAACGTAGAACAAGCTTAAGGAATTCGACTATGGCTACAATTCATGTCGATGGCAAATCGTATGAAGTCAACGGCTCGGAAAACTTGCTACAAGCATGTTTGAGTCTTGGCATTGATATCCCATACTTTTGTTGGCATCCATCCTTAGGTTCTGTCGGTTCTTGCCGTCAATGTGCCGTGACCCAGTACGCGAATCCAGAAGATACGCGTGGCCGTTTGGTCATGTCATGTATGACGCCTGCATCTGACAATACCTACATCTCGATTGAAGACAAAGAAGCCAAAGATTTCCGTGCTTCGATTGTTGAATTCTTGATGACCAACCACCCGCACGACTGTCCAGTCTGTGAAGAAGGTGGTCACTGTCATTTACAAGATATGACTGTAATGACGCAGCATGACCGTCGTCGCTACCGTTTCACCAAACGTACCCATTACAACCAGGAGCTTGGCTCATTCATTTCGCATGAAATGAACCGTTGTATCGCGTGTTACCGTTGTGTGCGTTACTATAAAGACTACGCAGGTGGTACGGACTTTGGCGTGTATGCCAACGCATCACGTGTGTACTTTGGTCGGCCTGAATCAGGCACTCTAGAGTCTGAATTCTCGGGTAACCTGACAGAAGTCTGTCCAACAGGTGTATTCACAGACAAAACTCATTCGGCTCGCTACAACCGTAAATGGGACATGCAGTATGCGCCAAGCGTATGCCAAGGCTGTTCTTCAGGTTGTAATATCTCTCCGGGTGAACGTTATGGCGAACTTCGCCGCGTAGAAAACCGTTATAATGGTGAAGTCAACCAATACTTCCTATGCGACAAAGGCCGTTTCGGTACAGGTTATGTGAACCGTGAAGACCGTCCGCGTCAACCACAATTTCGTCAAGGTGCAACTGTTGAAACTGTTTCAGTGGATGCAGCACTAGACACGGTCATTGCAAATATCCAGGGCAAAAAAGTATTGGGTATTGGTTCACCGCGTGCATCACTTGAATCAAACTTCGCACTTCGTGAGTTGGTGGGTCAAGAGAACTTCTCAACAGGTCTATCTCAAAAAGAGCAAAACCTGGTTGAATTAGCAGCTTCAATCATGCAAACCGAGGGTGTTTACAACCCGAACATGCGTGAAATTGAAAGCTACGATGCTGTGTTAATTTTGGGTGAAGACCTCACACAAACTGCGCCTCGTATGGCTTTATCTGTTCGCCAGGCTGCGAAAAATAAAGGCAAAGAGATGGCGGCAGAGCGCCGTACCCAAGAATGGTTGGCTGAACCGGTACAACGTATTGCCCAAGATGCGAAATCTCCGATTTATATCCTGGCTGCGACACAAACCCGTTTGTCTGATGTTGCCGAAGGTGAAGTGGTTGCTTCTCCAAACGACATCGCGCGTTTAGGTTTTGCAGTTGCTGCAGCAGTTGCGGGTGAAACGATTCTTGGTTTAGATGACGATGCCAAAGCATTTGCACAAACCATTGCGGACACTTTAAAAGCTGCGAAGAAACCACTGGTCATCTCGGGTACAAGCTTGCAAGATCCTGCCATTATGGAAGCTGCTGCACAAGTTGCACAGAATCTGGGTAATGCAGGTCTGACCTTGACGGTTCCTGAAGTGAACTCGATGGGTATGGCAATCTTCGGTGGTCAAAGCCTGGAGCAAGCTTTTGCTCAGGACTACGACACTGTCGTGATTGTTGAAAATGACCTTTATCGTCGTTTACCAGCAGCACAAGTGGATGCCGCACTTGCAGGCAAAGAAGTGATCGTTCTGGATCACTCTGAAACTGAAACTGTGAAGAAAGCCGACATCATACTTTCTGCCGCTTCGTTTGCTGAAGGTGATGGTACTGTCGTTTCTCAAGAAGGCCGTGCACAACGTTTCTACCAAGTGTATGACCCAAGCTACTACAATCCTGAATTGGCGATCAAGGAATCTTGGCGCTGGTTACACGCTCTGGAAACAGGCGTAAAAGGCAAAGCGATTTCTTGGACTTTACTGGATGATGTGATCGAGTCAGTGGCGAAAAACGTTCCTGCGCTTGAAGGCATTCTGGATGTTGCACCTGATGCGGGCTTCCGTGTTCATGGCTTGAAAGTGGCACGTGAACCACGTCGTTACTCAGGTCGTACTTCAATGCGTTCGCCATTGTCTGTACATGAGCCGAAACAGCCTACAGATAAAGACTCCGCATTAACATTCTCGATGGAAGGTTATGTCGGAGACCAGACTCCATCTCCACTGGTTCCATTTGCATGGTCTGCAGGCTGGAACTCGCCACAAGCTTGGAACAAGTTCCAGGAAACTGTGGGTGGTTCACTGAAAGGTGGTGATTCAGGCGTTCGTTTATTCGACCGTTTGGCAAAACGTCCGGCACGTACATTCGTTGCACCGGCACCTGTTCTGGTCAATGCTGAAAGCTTCCGTCTAGTACCGATGCACCATATTTTTGGTTCAGGTGAATTTACCATCAAAACACCAGCGATGGAAACACGTATTCCTGAAGCGGTATTTGCAGTGGGTGAGCAGGATGCAGCGCGCCTGAATGTTCAAGATGGTCAGACAATCACGGTGAAAGCAGGTGAGACGTCAATCGTTCTTCCAGTTCAAGTGATTGAATATTTACCGACAGGTTATATTGGCTACCCAATCGGTCTGGCACCGACGGTATCTCTTGCAGAGCCTGTTTCAGTCGCGGTAGGAGTGTAATTCATGGAACAAGAATTAATCCGTCAAACGCCGTTGTGGGCTGAAAACTGGCCAATTGCCTATTCAGTCATTCAAGCGATTGTGATCTTGCTGGTTGTAGTACTGATCGCTGCGTTGATGTCTTTTATTGAACGTCGTTTACTCGGCTTGTGGCAAGACCGTTACGGTCCGAACCGTGTTGGTCCGGGCGGTATGTTCCAGATTGTTGCCGACATGCTGAAAATCATGTTCAAGGAAGACTGGACACCAAAATTTGCTGACAAATTGACGTTCCGTATGGCGCCAGCAGTTGCGATGGCAACTGCGGTGCTATCGTTCATGGTTATTCCTGTATCACCTTATTTAGGTGTAGCAGACATGAACATCGGCCTGTTGTTCTTTATGGCAATGGCGGGTATTGCAGTTTATGCAGTCCTGTTCGGTGGCTGGTCATCAAACAACAAATATGCCTTACTGGGCGGTTTACGTTCTGCAGCTCAAACCATTTCGTATGAAGTGTTCTTGGGTATCTCGTTGATGGGTGTGGTGGCAATTGCCGGTTCATTCAACATGCGTGAAATCGTTGAAGCGCAAAAAGATGTCTGGTTTGTGATTCCTCAGTTCCTGGGTTTCCTGATCTTCGTGGTTGCGGGTGTTGCGGTAACGCATCGTCACCCATTTGACCAACCAGAAGCAGAACAAGAACTGGCAGAAGGTTACCATGTCGAATACGGCGGTATGAAGTGGGGGATGTTCTTCGTTGCGGAATACGTCAACGTGGTACTGATCTCTGCATTGATCGTGACTTTATTCTTCGGTGGCTGGCTTGCGCCATTCAACCTTGATATTCCGTTCCTTCCAGCAGCATTCTGGTTCATTATCAAAACAGCATTCTTTGTAATGATGTTTGTACTGGCGCGTGGTTCATTAATGCGTCCACGTTATGACCAGGTGATGAACTTTGGTTGGAAAATTTGCTTGCCATTGGCGTTGGTTAACCTTTTGGTGACTGGTGCTGTGATTCTGATGAATCAGGCCTAAGACAGCAGGGAGAACAAAATGTTTAAATTTCTAGCTGGATTCGGGTCAATCGTTCGTTCGTTGTGGATGGTGTTCAGCCACGCAACACGTAAACGTGACACCATTTTATATCCGGAAGTGCCGGCCGAAGAAATCGTGCCACCACGCTTCCGTGGTCGTATCGTATTGACGCGCGACCCTGATGGCGAAGAACGCTGTGTGGCATGTAACCTGTGTGCGGTTGCCTGTCCGGTAGGCTGTATTTCACTACAAAAAGCAGAACGTGAAGATGGTCGCTGGTATCCGGAATTTTTCCGTATCAACTTCTCGCGTTGTATTTTCTGCGGTATGTGTGAAGAAGCGTGTCCAACCACTGCGATTCAGATGACCCCGGACTTCGAGCTTGGCGAATATGTTCGTCAGGACTTGGTCTATGAAAAAGAACACCTGCTGATTTCTGGTCCTGGTAAATATCCTGACTATAACTTCTACCGTGTAACCGGTATGGCAGTTGCAGGCAAGGACAAAGGTCAAGCACAGCGTGAAAGTGCACCTGTTGATGTACGGAGTCTATTACCATGATGTGGCCATTTTATTTAATGGCCCTCGTGGCCATTGTCTCTACGGTTCGCGTGGTGACTAACGCGAATCCGGTACATGCTTTATTAAGCCTGATCGTGTCATTGCTTGCAGTCGCAGGCATGTTCCTGATTGTCGGTGCACCATTCGCTGGTGCGCTGGAAGTGATCGTTTATGCGGGCGCGATCATGGTGTTGTTCGTGTTCGTGGTGATGATGCTGAACCTGGGTGAGCAGACCGTTGAACAAGAACGCAAATGGTTGACCTCATCGGCTTGGGCTTATCCGGCGTTGATGAGCTTCCTGATCGGTTTGGTACTGGTATGGGTATTAAACTCTGATTACACACAAGCTTCACTGGTAATGGGTACAGAAATGGTGGGCCCGAAAGCAGTGGGTCAAGCACTCTTTACGCAATACTTGTTGTTGGTTGAAGTTGCCGCGATGTTATTGCTTGCTGCCCTGGTAGCTGCATTCCATTTAGGTAAACGTGAACCAGATGCAGAAGAGGAAAAAGAATAATGGGCAACATCCCTTTAGAGCATGGTTTGATCGTTGCATCTATTCTCTTTGCACTGGGTTTTTACGGTGTAATGGTGCGACGCAACCTACTATTTATTTTAATGAGCCTTGAAATCATGATGAACGCTGCTGCTTTAGCGTTCGTCCTGGCGGGCAGTGCATGGGCACAGCCAGATGGTCAGATCATGTTTATCCTGATCCTGACGCTTGCTGCGGCAGAGGCTTGTATTGGTCTTGCGATCGTCCTTCAGTTCTATCATCGCTTCCATCACCTGGATGTGGATGCTGCTAGTGAGATGCGCGGATGAGTTATTTATATCTAACAATTTTATTTCCGCTCATTGGTTTTGTCCTGTTAGCGGCGGGGCGTAACAAGCTTCCGGAATCTGTTGCAGCAATGATTGGTGTCGGTGCAGTCGGTTTATCTGCACTGTTCGCACTGATTGCGGGTATGGACTTTGTGAATAATGGTTCAACTGCAGTTGTGCAACATCTCTGGACCTGGTTCAGTGTTGGCGGTTTTGCTCCGGGCATCAGCTTGCAGCTGGATGGCTTGTCTTTATTGATGCTGGGCATGGTGACAGGCGTGGGTTTCTTAATTCACATCTTTGCATCATGGTACATGCGCGGTGAAGAAGACTTCGCACGTTTCTTCTCTTACTTCAACCTGTTCGTTGCAAGCATGTTATTGCTGGTATTGGGTGACAACCTGGCGTTGTTATTCCTGGGTTGGGAAGGCGTAGGTCTGTGTTCATACCTGCTGATCGGTTATTACTACCAGAACCCTGCAAACGGTCTGGCGGCAATCAAGGCATTTACCGTGACCCGTATCGGTGACGTATTCTTGCTGATTGCCATGTTCCTGATCTTCCAGCAATTCGGTACCTTGAACATTCAGTACATCGTTGAAAATGCAGCGACTGTAATGATGCAAAGTTCATCTTTGACCATCTGGACAGCATTGCTCTTGTTCTTGGGTGCGGCGGGTAAATCTGCACAGATCCCGTTACAAACATGGTTAGCCGATGCGATGGCAGGTCCAACACCTGTTTCTGCATTGATCCATGCTGCAACGATGGTAACAGCGGGTGTTTACCTGTGCTGCCGTCTATTCGCAGTCTTTGAACTTGCACCAGAAGTGATGGTATTTATTTCGATCACAGGTGCGGTGACCTTGCTTGTGGCTGGTTTTGCTGCACTGGTTCAAACCGACATCAAACGTATTCTGGCATACTCAACCATGAGTCAGCTCGGTTATATGTTTATGGCGGTGGGTGCTGAAGCATACCAGGCAGGTCTGTTCCATATGCTGACTCACGCATTCTTCAAGGCATTATTGTTCTTGTCATCTGGTGCGGTGATTCTGGCTTACCATCACGAACAAAACATCTTCAAGATGGGCGGTCTGTTCTACAAGAACAAATTCCTGTTTGCATGTTTCGCGATTGGTGGCGGTGCATTGGCAGCGATTCCATTCCTGACGATTGGTTTCTTCTCCAAAGATGCGATTCTTGCTGCAGTCTGGACGCAAAGTCATATTGCTGGTTTACCAGTGTATAACACGCTGTACTGGGTCGGTGTTGCAGGTGCATTCTTAACGTCTATTTATACATTCCGTTTAATCTGGGTTGTATTCTTCGGCAAAGAAAACACGCCTTATCATGAAATCAAAGGTGCAACTTACTGGGCGCCACTGGCGATTCTTGCTGTACTTTCAACAGGTCTTGCGATCGTACTAAAAGCACCGGTAATGAGTATTCTAGATGCTGCACAAATTCCAGCCTTCATTATTCCTGAAGCGCTTGAAGCAGGTGCACATGGTGCTGAATACATCGCAATTGCTGTTGCTTTAACAGGTCTTGCAGTGGGTGTCGTGCTGTTCGCTTTTGCTTACAATGCAGTCAAACGTTTTGCAGCCACTTCTGTAGGTGCTGGCTTGGTCAATATCTGCCGTAATGCATTAGGTTTCGATACGCTGTATGACATCATTTTCGTGAAGCCATATTTAATGTTCGCGAAGATCTTTGGTCGTGATCCAATTGATGGCCTATGGCTGGTACTTCCTGCACTTGTTAAAGGTGGTCACAGCTTTACAAGTTCACGTCAAACCGGTTCACTGCGTGAATATGCATCTAGTATGGGGCTCGGTGTCGTTGTCCTACTGATGATCTTGATCGTGATTCAGGTCGTGGGGAAATAAAATGGAAGCTCCAAACAATATTATTTTGCCGGCTCTGATCCTCATTCCGTTCATTGCAGGTTTCATATGCTGGTTGGTCGATAAACTCGACCAACACTTGCCGCGTTATATCGCGCTGATCGGTATGCTGGTGACCTTGGTTTTGACCATCGTCCTTTGGCAGACTGGTACTTATAACTATGAATTAGGCGGTGCTGCACCTTCGTGGGCTGCCGAATTCAAATTGCCTTGGATTCAAACTCTGGGCATTAACATTCACTTGGCAGTGGATGGTTTATCACTTCTTATGGTTGGCTTGACTGCACTCCTGGGTGTGCTGGCAGTAGGCTGTTCATGGGGCGAGATTCAAAAGAACGTTGGTTTCTTCCACTTGAACCTTTTATGGTCGTTGGGTGGCGTCATCGGTGTCTTCCTTGCGATTGACCTGTTCCTGTTCTTCTTCTTCTGGGAGATGATGCTGGTACCTATCTACTTCCTGATTGCCCTTTGGGGTCATAAAGGGGCAGAAGGCAAGTCACGTGTTTATGCAGCTAACAAGTTCTTCATTTACACGCAGGTTGCCGGTTTGGTGATGCTGATTGGTATCCTGGGTCTGGTGACTGTAGGCTATACCATGACTGGCGAAATCCGTTTCGACTACAACTATTTATTAGGTGTGGCGAATACGCTTGATGCTCAGGCTCCAGCGGTGGCTTATGCATTCATGATCTGTTTATTCATCGGTTTTGCGGTAAAACTTCCAGTTTTCCCATTACACGGCTGGTTACCAGATGCGCATGCGCAAGCACCAACAGCGGGTTCTGTCGATCTTGCAGGTATCTTGATTAAGACTGCGGCGTACGGTTTATTACGTTTCGTGATTCCGTTCTTCCCGGCAGCATCTGCACAGTTTGCAGACTTCGCAATCATTCTTGGTTTAATCGGTATTTTCTACGGTGCTTGGTGTGCTTTCCGGCAAACCGACATGAAACGCCTGTTGGCTTATACCTCTATTTCACACATGGGCTTCGTTTTACTTGCGATCTACGCAGGTAACATCCTGACCTTCCAGGGTCTGATGATCATGATGTTGGCACATGGTATTTCATCTGCTGCACTGTTCATTATGTGTGGTCAGGTATATGAGCGTGTACATACGCGTGATATGCGTTTGATGGGTGGTATGCGTGGTCAATTCCCGTATCTTGCATTCTTCCTGATGTTCTTCGTTGCGGCGTTGGTGGGTATTCCAGGTCTAGGTAACTTCATTGGTGAGTTCCTGATCCTGATGGGTGCTTATGCGAAATTCCCGGCGTTTACCATTCTTGCGGCAATCAGCTTGGTATTTGCGGGTCTGTACGGTCTGATCCTGATTCACAAAGCCTTGTTTGGTGTACCAAATGAAGCGCAACAGCAGCATTATACAAATCCGTTAAAAGATCTAAATGCACGTGAAATCGCATTATTGTTGATCTGTGCGTTTGGTCTACTTTGGCTTGGTCTATATCCACAAAGCTTCCTTGACGTTTCTAACTCAAGCATGGCGTGGTTAGCGAATAGCTACATTCCAGTTCAAGAAGTGGTTGAAGTTGCTGATCAAGTAACGACTCAACTTGAAAATGTGGAGATCCAATAAGCCATGAACTTCACAATGTCTTTTTCTGAGCTTATGCCTCTAGCACCTGTGATGATCGTGTCGTTAACTGCGATCGTCGTGATGTTGCTGACCGCAATCAAGCGTAACCATAACTTGGTGGCTACCACCACGGTGATTGGTTTAAACCTTGCTGCGTTCTATATCATTTTCGTTTTGTTGGCAGGCGTGTTTGCACCTGCCAACGTGATGAATCTGTTCATCGTAGATCCATTTACGATGCTGTACCAGTTTGTGATCCTGATTGCTGCACTTGCATGTGCAACGCTATCTCACGCGTATATCGAAACCTATAAAGATAACCGTGAAGAGTTATATATCCTGATGCTGACATCCGTTGCGGGTGCCATGCTAATGGTGGCTAGCTCACACTATGCATCATTCTTTATCAGCCTTGAGTTGATGTCGATTCCTGTATATGGCTTGTTGGCATATACACATCAACGTTCTCAATCGCTTGAAGCGGGTGTGAAATATCTAGTGCTTTCAGCAACTGCGTCTGCAATGCTGTTAATGGGTATGGCATATATTTATGCATATACAGGTACTTTAAGTTTCGTTGCTGAACCAGGCAAACTGTTTACTGTATTCAGTCAACCGGCTGTCGTGATTGGTCTGGCATTAATTGTATTTGCAGTCGCATTTAAATTATCGCTGGCACCATTCCACAAATGGACACCAGACGTATACGCTGGTGCACCAGCGCCAATCGCGACTTTCCTTGCGACTGTTGCGAAAGTGGCGATGATTGGTCTGTTTGTTCGTTATGCATTGTCTTCAGGTTTAATCCTAGCAGACAGCTTTGTAACAATTATTTCGATTATTGCGGTTCTGTCTATCCTTGCTGGTAACTTGCTGGCGGTTCGCCAAGTGAACTTGAAACGTATCCTGGCATACTCTTCAATTGCACACTTTGGTTATTTGCTGGTTGCCATCGTCAGTTCACGTAATACGGATTTCTTACAAGTTCAAGGTTTCGCGACTTTTGAAAGTGTAAACGTCTACGTGATTACTTATGTATTAACCACGATCGGTGCGTTCGGTGTTGTTACGCTAATGTCTAGTCCGTATAACAATACGGATGAAGCGGGTAGTCTGGCTGAATACCGTGGTCTGTTCTGGCGCCGTCCAGTATTGACTGCTGTATTGACAGTGATGATGCTGTCTCTTGCAGGTATTCCTTTAACTGCCGGCTTTATCGGTAAGTTCCTGGTGATTAAAACTGCAGTTGCAGGCGAAGCCTGGTTCCTGACTGCCATGGTCATCCTGGGTTCTGGTATCGGTCTGTACTACTACCTACGTGTGATGGTTGTGCTTTACATGACACCACCTGAAACACCACGTCTAGATGCGGTGAATCATTGGGGTCAAAAAGTCGGTGGTATCATGGTACTTCTTGCTGCGCTTGCGGTACTTGTGATCGGTGTCTACCCAGATCCGGTGATTGCAGTGTCTAAATATGCATTCTTTGCCATGTCACCTGAATTGCAACAGTTCATTTTCACTTTGGTTCAAAGTGGTTTTAACTAATATCTGCAAAGATTGACGTTATTACAAAAAAGCCTCCATGATTGGGGGCTTTTTTATTTATACAAATCAATAAAAGCCTTTATAATAGCGGAAATTTATCTTTAACCTTTTAGGTGTTCTCCCGTGGCAATCCATGAAATCCGTCATCCACTCATTCGACATAAGCTTGGTTTACTCCGTCGTGCAGATATCAGTACCAAGAATTTCCGTGAGTTAGCTCAAGAAGTGACCATGCTTCTGACTTATGAAGCAACTAAAGACCTGCCAATGGTTGAACATGACATTGATGGTTGGAATGGCGCTGTTACAGTTGACCGTATCGCGGGTAAAAAAATCACCGTTGTGCCAATTCTACGTGCCGGTATTGGCATGCTCGACGGTTTCCTGAACCTGATTCCAAGTGCAAAAGTATCGGTACTTGGTTTAGAGCGTGATGAAGAAACTCTGGAAGCACGTACCTATTATAAAAAACTGGTTCCAGATGTACAAAACCGTATCGCGATGATCATTGATCCAATGTTGGCGACAGGTTCTTCTTTAGTGGCTGCAATTGATGTACTGAAAGCCAGCGGCTGTAAAGACATTCGTGTGATGGTTCTGGTTGCTGCACCAGAAGGCATTAAGCGCGTAGAAGCTACGCATCCGGATGTCGTGATTTTTACTGCTTCTATCGATAATGGCTTAAATGAAAATGGTTATATCGTTCCAGGTCTTGGCGATGCTGGCGATAAAATCTTTGGTTCAGTTCAAAAAGACTAATTTTTGAATATGATGAAAAAAGGGGCTACTACAGCCTCTTTTTTATATAATGTAGACAGGGCATTTTCAGGATAGGACAATAGCATGAAAGATGAATTGTATCAGGGCAAAATCAAACAGTATGACCCTGCCAAAGGTTTCGGTTTTATTGGCTGCGCTGAGGGAGATGTATTCTTCCATATTTCAGACTTCCCTGCGGCAGAAGGCGAGCCAAAACGCAATGAACGCGTAAAATTTAATGTTGTTGAAAATGGCGATAAGTACAAAGCGATTAAAATTGAACGTGTCGAAGACAACTCAAAGAAAGCTAAAAAAACCAAAGTGGCAACACACAATAAATCAATTACATCGGCATTGTTAAACAACTTCCGCGGTTAATGGATAATCTTCATACTTAAATCGTGTTTAGTCACATTTAAAAAGAGGCTTTCGAGCCTCTTTTTTATAATGCCACCGCTTACATATTCAAAGAGACAAACAACACATAAAAAATCCACCAAACAGCAACAATGCTGAACATTTCCTTTGGCTTAGAATACAAATTAAATGAATTCTATAATGAATTCTATAGAGATAAATGTCATGTTTACGGATGGAAAAATTAAAACTTACGATTCCGAACGTGGTATGGGTACTTTGGAGTTGATAGGGGAAGCTCAAGAGTTAAGTTTCAAGTTGCAGGATTTACCTTCGCCTGAAATTGAGCCACAAATTGGAGAGCGGCTTAAATTTAGAATCATTCCCCAACAAGGCAGCATGACATTAGCCAACATGGTACGTCTGGATATTCAAGTGAAGGATGAATTTGTGCCAGAAGTCGTCGCCTTGCAATCTTTGGCACCCACAGTTCCTGTTCCGGTACGTAATTCACTTTTCTTTAGTCCGACCCTATGGCTGGCATTGGCATCAGCTGTTGGCTTTATGATTTTTGGCGAAGTATAAATAAAAAAGATTTTTTATTACTTTTAACTAGGGATCTATTCTTCCGCCATAAGATGCACTTCTAGTTTTTGTGTTTCTGCTTTAGAGAATTTTACAAAAGCTTTTCAGTCTCTTTTTGATTACAATCATAAAAAATATTAGAGATAAGAGCGAATTATGTTTCAAGAGGGGAAAATCAAAACCTATAACGAAGATCGTGGTTTTGGTTTTATTCAGATCGAGGGGCAATCTAAAGATTTATTTTTTCACGTCAAAGACTTTCCCAATAAAAATATTCCGCCAAGAATTGGGGAAAAATTAAAGTTTTTAATGGTGGAAGATAATGGAAAGTTTAAGGCAAACCATATTGTTCGCTTGGATATTAAGCAAGAAGTGCCTGTTACGCAAAACAATGATCTACATAGAGATATTGAAACCAGAGCTTCTCCACGTTATGAAAGGAAAAAATCATCAACTACATCAAAAATAATCACAATATCAGGACTGGTGATTATTGTGATTCTTGCTGGTCTTGTTTATAACAAATATCAAAGCTACCAAATTCAAAAACAGCAAAAGCTGGAAAGACTGATGGTAGAGCAGCAACGAATTGTCGCTGAGCAGCGAGCAGCGCAAGGTGATCTAGCTATGCAAGGATTATCTGAGCAGGGCAGGAAGAACCTGGAAAATCGCGGCACTGAGTTAAGAAGCCAAAGTAACCCCGTTAATCCGAAAACTTCAGAAACGGCTTCGCCATCTGTATCTCAATTTAAATGCGATGGTCGAGAACACTGTGGTCAGATGGGTTCTTATGAGGAAGCATTATTTTTTATTCGTAACTGTCCGAATACTAAAATGGATGGTGACGGCGATGGGATACCATGTGAAAGTCAGTTTTGATGAATCATAAAAAAGCACCTTAAGGTGCTTTTAATATTTTAGCTTTCACAAAAATTCATAAAGGCTCTTAGACCTGGACCCTGATATTTCTGGCGATGTACCAGCATAAACAGAGGACGAGTCAGTGACCAGAATGGTGTATCTAGAATCACCAGTTGACCTTTTTCACGTAAAGGCTCAATTGCAAGTTTGGAAATACAGGACATGCCAATTCCGCCCGCTACAATTTTTAAAATCGCTTCATTATGACCGAGTGTCAGACGGATATTGGCATCTGGCACATCTTTCAAGATGGCATTGTCAAACACCTCACGGGTACCTGAACCTTCTTCACGCAAAATCCATTCAACAGATTTGAAATCTTCAGCGGTTAGTTCACGGTTCAATTGCGCAAGAGGATGGTCTGGCGCACAGCACACGGCCAGCTCATCATCACGCCAATGGATACATTGTAGCTGTGGTAGATGACAGGAACCTTCAATTAAGGCAAGATCCAGCTGGAACTGATTCACCGCTTCAATCATTTGACGGGTATTACCGACTTGAAGCTGTAAATGTGCTTGCGGCTTGATTTTCAGGAAATCGGCCATCAGGTCAGGAATCAGGTAATCTGAAATCGTCAGGGTTGCACCTAAACGTAAATCGATACTTTGAAGCTCACCTTTAGCGACTTGTTCAAAAGATTCACAGCGGCCTAAAATTTCCAGGGCTTGAGGGAGAAGAAAGCGCCCTAGGTCATTTAGCTGTAAACGTTTGCCTAGACGGTCAAATAGTGGAGCACCCAGACCATCTTCCAGATCTGCTAAAGCCATACTAGCCGCACTTTGTGTAAGCTTGACGGCATCGCTAGCCTTCGTTACGGTACCCTCTTGTGCCACTGCTACAAAAACAGCCAATTGGCGTAAAGTCATGCGCATGAGTAGAGCCTTAACATTTAAAAAATATTAATAAATTATGTTGCCATGCTACCATGAGCATAGTCTTTCATGCCACGTTGAAATCATGTCAATTGAAAAATTTACCCGAGAAAAAGTTTTATCTGTACACCGTTGGACCAATACATTATTTAGTTTTACGATGACACGCCCAGCACATTTCAAATTCACGGCAGGGCAGTTTGCGCGTATTGGTTTACAAGTGGGGGATGAACTGGTGGTTCGTGCCTATTCGGTAGTGTCATCTCCTTTTGATGAAACTCTGGAGTTTTTCTCGATTGTCGTTCCAGAAGGTAAATTTACTTCCAATTTACAGCACCTCAAAGTCGGGGATGTGCTGCATCTGGAAAAAAATCCTTATGGTTATCTGACTCTGGCACGTTATCAATTGCCTTTGCCTAAAGACTTGTGGTTACTGGGTACCGGCACAGGGCTGGCACCGTTTATTTGTATGTTGCAAGACTTTGAAACCTGGAGCAAATACGAAAAAATCAATCTGGTTTATAGTGTGCGCACCCGGGCAGAACTCGCTTATGTAGATCGGATTCAGGAAATCGCCGAGACCTTTGGTGAAGGACATACCGGTTTTAAGTTTATCCCGATTATTACCCGTGAGCCTGATGCACCTTTGCACGACCGTTTACCGATTTTGATTGCCAATGGTGAGCTGGAAAAGGCAGCAGGTATCGCGTTTAATCCGGAAACGACGCATGTCATGCTTTGTGGTAACCCGGATATGGTCGATGATACCAAAGAAGCCTTAAAAGCTCGTGGCCTGACCATGAACCGTCGTGGTGAAGGAAATATTGCGGTCGAGAATTACTGGTAAGGTTGAAGGATTTATGAGCAAAACCCCCTGCTTGAAGGCAATGCGGTTCCTTTAACAGGAGCGGCATTGTGATCTAAGGGATAACGGTTTTTTAACATTTTGACTCTCCGAAGCCTTGTAGGCCTCTCTAAAACAAACTACCTATCCCTGTCTAAGTTCCGACAGCCCAGCCGGATAATGCTCTTGTCCCCAGTGCTGATCGGTCTGGTGAAATAGCCACTCCACAGAATCTGCACCAAGATGTTTACGTGTATTGGTTAGACTAATGCGCGTCAGCAAGTCATAAGAGGCTAACCACTGAGTGCAAATATTGAGTCTTCTTGCTGCTTCATGGATGAGGACATCACGGAAAATCGCCATTCCAAGAACCAGCCAAAGTACCTGATCCGCAGGCAAGCACCGCCTGCGAATAGTCGCGGGACTGCTCAACCTGAGTGTGGACTTGACCCACTCAACGGGGATATTGTGAATAAAAGTACTCAGATTCGAGAGCTTAAACAGATTGTTAAGATCTAAAATATCCTGCTGAAATACCATAAAAAAATCCGATGCCAAACCTGACATCGGATTCTCTAATGAATTCCAAAATGATTCAAATGCTTAAGTAAACAGCATTGCCCATTGCGGAGGTTTTTTCGATTCAAGCTTAATGCACAAACATATCCATTGATTCACGGATTTCCTGAATGGCGGTTTCGACATCGGGACTGAGCCAGGTCGGTTCAAAAAATCCGGCATAGTGCTCAATACGGTCTGCAGGCACCACCAGGCGCACTGGACAGTCTTCTTCCAGTAAACGCCATGGAATAATCGGCACTTCATTATCCAGCCATGCTGTCACATCTCGAATATCGATAATCATCGCATTGACACAGTCCGGAAAAGGCATCACGGAAAATTCTTCGGTACGACGACGGAAATATTCCAGATCCTGCCAGCGAAGCAGGAAGCTTGGCTTGCTAAATTCAATAATTCCAATCAGATGCTGATCACGGCTGTAGTGCAGCGTACATTGATGTGTGACGTCAGTATCAAGATCAAGCGATACACTTTGTTGACGATACGCCATATAACTCGGGTGTATAAATGAGAAGGTGGATAATTATAACGCATTTCATCGCTGAAAGGCAGCGTCTCAACTGTCTTCACTAAAGCCTGCGGAACCGGTATGGCTTATGCATATCTTCAGGGAACAACGATAAAAACAACGAGGTTGCTATGTCAGAGTCAAAAAGTGTGATTGATACCAGTGTGACTGAAACAGCAGTACAAGAAGATTATTTTGCCTTGCGCCAGCTCAAGAAAGGCGCCGTAGGTTGGCTGCTTCTCGTCGGTCTGGGGGTCGCGTATGTGATTTCCGGTGACTTCGCTGGCTGGAATTTTGGTTTGGCACAGGGGGGGTGGGGAGGCATGTTTATTGCGACCATTGTGGTGGCATTCATGTATCTGTGTATGTGTCTGGCCATGTCCGAAATGTCGACCATGCTGCCGACTGCAGGTGGGGGTTACAGTTTTGCTCGTACTGCTTTTGGTCCCTTTGGCGGCTATCTGACCGGGAGTGCCATCCTGATTGAATATGCCATTGCTCCGGCAGCAATTGCCTGTTTCATTGGTGCCTATTGCGAAGCCTTGTTTGGTATTGGCGGCTGGATCATTTATCTGGTGAGCTATCTGGTTTTTATGGGCTTGCATCTGAAAGGTGCAGGTGAAGCACTCAAGATCATGTTTGTGATTACCGCAATTGCTGCGGTTGCCTTGATGGTGTTTATCTTTGGCATGTTGCCTCATTTTAATAGTGCAAACCTGTTTGATATTGCGGTCAGTACGGAAGCGGCGGGTGCAAGCAGTTTCCTGCCATTGGGCTATCTGGGCATCTAGGCAGCAGTGCCTTATGCGATCTGGTTTTTTCTGGCAGTTGAAGGGGTGCCGCTGGCAGCAGAGGAGGCCAAAGAACCAGCCAAATCCTTGCCACGTGGCCTGATTGGTTCCATGCTGATTCTGGCATTCTTTGCGCTAAGTATCTTGTTACTCGGTCCTGGCGCAGCAGGTGCAGATACGCTGAAAGATTCCGGTGCGCCACTGGTTGATGCTTTAGTAGCGGTTTATGGGGCCAATACTTGGATGGCAAGTTTCGTGAATTTTGTCGGGCTGGCGGGTCTGATTGCCAGTTTCTTCTCGATTATCTATGCCTATTCCCGTCAAATTTTTGCGCTCTCACGTGCCGGTTATTTACCGAAAAAATTGTCCTTAACCAACAGCAATCATGCACCTTATTTGGCCATTATTATTCCGGGCATTATCGGATTCCTGCTATCCCTTTCAGGTGAAGGTGATTTGCTGATTCTGATGGCGGTCTTTGGTGCCACCATTTCCTATGTGCTGATGATGATGTCGTACATCAAGCTTAAGTTATCCAGATCAAATCTGGCGCGTCCGTATAAAGCACCTGGTGGTATTGTGACTGCATCAATTGCGCTGGTACTTGCGGCGATTGCCGTAGTGGCTGGCTTTCTGGTCGATCCTAAAGTCTGGTTAATGGCAGCTGCGATTTATGTCGTACTGATTCTCTATTTCCTATTGTATAGCCGTCATCATCTGGTGGCCGGGACACCGGAAGAAGAATTTGCCCGTATCGAGGCAGCAGAAAAGGAATTGAAATAAATTATCTAGCAGGGAGAACACGCTTATGCTGTATCAGATCAATGTGGCCAGTCAGCATTATGTCTTTGAGGATTTAAAAACCTTATTGGCCAAGGCCACCCCTGAACGTTCTGGTGATCAGCTGGCAGGGATTGCGGCCACTGATGCAACCGAGCGTGTTGCTGCACAAATGTGTCTGGCAGAAGTACCATTACAGCAGTTTTTGAAAGAAGCAGTGGTTCCTTATGAAGAGGATGAAATCACCCGCCTGATCATGGATGAACATGATGCTGATGCCTTTTATCCAATCTCGCATTTTACTGTCGGAGATTTTCGTAACTGGCTGCTGAGTGCAGATGCCACCACAGAAAAACTTGCTGCTTTAAAAATGGGCCTGATTCCGGAAATGGTCGCAGCGGTTAGTAAAATCATGCGCAATCAGGATCTGATTCTGGTGGCAAAAAAATGCCGAGTAGTGACTCGGTTCAGAAATACCATCGGGCTGGCAGGGCATCTTTCTACCCGCTTGCAGCCGAACCACCCGACTGATGATCTGATGGGCATTTCAGCTTCGATTCTGGATGGACTAATGTGTGGCAATGGTGATGCCGTGATCGGGATTAATCCGGCCACAGATAATCTGCAGAATTTGACTGAGCTGCTCAAACTGCTCGATCATGTCATTCAGGAATATGAGATTCCGACTCAATCTTGTGTTTTGACCCATATTACTTCTGGCATTCAGCTGGCAAATAAAAATGTTCCGATTGATCTGATGTTCCAGTCCATTGCGGGAACCTAAACAGCCAATACTGGTTTCGGTATCAATCTGGCGCTGCTGCAGGAAGGCTATGAAGCTGCCTTAAGCCTGCAACGCGGCACAGTGGGCCAAAATGTCATGTATTTTGAAACCGGACAGGGCAGTGCCTTATCCAGCAATGGCCATCATGGCGTGGATCAACAGACCCTGGAAGCGCGTGCCTACGCCGTGGCGCGTAAGTTTAATCCCTTGCTGGTCAATACTGTAGTCGGCTTTATCGGGCCAGAATATCTGTATAACGGCAAGCAGATTATCCGGGCCGGGCTGGAAGATCATTTCTGTGGCAAGCTGCTCGGTGTGCCAATGGGCTGTGATATTTGCTACACCAATCATGCCGATGCCGATCAGGATGATATGGATATACTGCTGACCTTGCTTGCCAATGCCGGATTGAATTTTATCATGGGTATTCCCGGTTCAGATGATGTGATGCTGAACTATCAGACGACATCCTTTCATGATGCTCTTTATATTCGACAGTTATTAGGACTGAAACCAGCTCCTGAATTTGACCACTGGCTGGAGCAGCAGGGAATTTTGGCGCAACAGTTTAATCAGTTGCACTGGCCGACCGAATTGCCGAAGCAATTTTCACGTCTGATCTTGTCTTGAAGAAGTGCTATGAAACTAATTGCTGATGTGAAATTTGAGTCTCAATTGCAGGATAATCCCTGGCAGAAGTTAAAAGCCTTTACTGATGCACGGATTGCCTTAGGTCGAACTGGGGGCAGCTTGCCGACTCGACCAAGTCTGGAATTTCAACTGGCGCATGCCCAGGCCAAAGATGCGGTACTGAAGCCACTTGATATCAAAGCCTTAAAATCAGATTTGAGTAAAACCGGACTGCCCATTCTGGAAATTGAAAGCCAAGCTGTGGAAAAGGATCTTTATCTGAAGCGTCCTGATCTGGGGCGTGTTCTTTCAGAGCAGTCCAAAACCAGGTTGCAGCAATACCGAGCCGAACATCAGCAACATTGGGATGTGGTCATTATTTTAGGAGATGGGCTCTCGGCACGTGCCATTGAGGAAAATACGCCACATTTTATTCCAGCGTTGCTAGAGGCATGCAAAGAACAAGGCTGGCAGATTGCCCCCCTTAGTGATTGCCTGTGGCAGTCGTGTGGCACTGGGAGATGAAGTGGCAGAAATTCTACAGGCTAAAATGCTGGTCATGCTGATTGGCGAACGGCCGGGTTTGAGCTCACCGGACAGTATGGGAATTTACTACACTTATAATACTTTTAAAGGCTGTCATGATGCCTTGCGCAACTGTATTTCCAATGTGCGACCTGCGGGCTTGGCTTATCCACTTGCTATCCAGCGACTGGTGGCATTGATGCGTAAATCCTGTGAGTTACAGCTTTCAGGGGTACAGTTGAAAGATGAACACGAAACCCCAGTCGATATGCAACATAGCCCAGCCAAACGGCTATTTTAAAGTAGCATCTAGCAGAGAATTCTGATGGATTAGTGACTTACATCCCGTCACCATCTCACCATGTTTTGTCACAGAAGCCCTATTCACAGCTTGTTATTCTAAAAATCTACTTATGAATAACAAAGAGTGAGGATGGTTATGGTCGATGATTTCAATAAAAAACCACCTTTAAATCATCAGGCAGACGTGACGCAGAAAAAGCGTATCCCTGTTTATATCTTGATTTTGGTCGGTATTTTTTTACTCGCACTACTGTTCTATATGTTTGCTGACATGAATCCAGATGCGAATGATGCTCCTGCAGGACATCCAAATCCGAATGTACAGCCTGCTACCCCAAATAATTCAACTCCAGTCGGTGAGCCTACACAAGGCACCGCCACCATGAATGATGGAACGGAAGCTACAGCAACCGTGGGTGATGGCACAGAAGCAACAGCAACTGCGACTGATGGACAGGCGACTCAATAACTGAAAATACCTGAAAAGCTCTAGTGAACCACTGGGGCTTTTTTGCAATGGATGGTGATGTTTTAAGGTAGTGCCATCTACCTGGCTTGAGTCTGAAAACATCAAATCTAATATGAATCCGGAAGAAGAAGGGGCTGATTGTTTCAGGGAGATGCCCCCGATTTCAGATAAATAGCTTAATAACAAAGAGGGTAGAACAACATGAATGATTATATGAGAAGCCCGCGTGGTGGCTTCGATGCCATGTACTACTGGGATCAGTTCCATCCCATTCTTAGTGCAATTGCCATATTAGTAATTGGCTGGATCATTGCGTTACTGGTCTCGGCAGGCGTTAAAAAGCTCTTGCAGAAACTGGGTACCAATACACATTTAAATACGGCGACAGGTCATCACTCCAATGTGGAGAGCATTATCGCCCGCGTCGTGTTCTGGATTATTCTGATTATTGCCGTGATTGGTGCGCTGAATGTACTTAATCTTACCAGTGTCAGCGGTCCATTCAGTAATATGATCCAGCAATTCCTGTTATTTATCCCGCAGTTACTAGGTGCAATTGCAGTCGGATTCATAGGTTGGATTGTGGCCAATCTGGTCAAGATAGGGTTACAAAAGCTACTGGACCGAACGCAACTCGATGAAAAACTCAGTGCTGAAGTCGGTGTCAGTCCGATTAGTAAAAACATCAGTGAAATTGCTTACTGGTTAATTTTATTGCTGTTCTTGCCAATCGTACTGTCTATTTTGGGTCTCAACGGTCTGTTGTTACCAGTTCAAAATATGCTGACCGATGTCGTAAGCTACTTACCAAACATCTTCATTGCTGCAGTCATCATTTTTGTTGGTTATATCCTGGCGAAAATTGTGCGCGGTATTGTTGAAGGGCTATTAAACAGTCTGAACGTACAACAACATGCTGAAAAAGTAGGCATCTTTAAAAACTCGAATGTTTCCCAGGTGATTGGGTCATTTATCTTCGCCGTGGTGATCATTACCGCACTGATCATTGCATTTGAAGCATTGGGTATCGAGGCCATTTCTCAGCCTGCTACAGCCATGCTGTATGAAATCATGAATGCCATTCCGAATATCATCGCTGCTGCGTTGATTCTGATTCTGGCGTATGTGGTGTCTAAACTGGTAGCACGTCTGGTGGTTGAAGTAGTTGCCGGTACAGGTGTTGATGAAATTCCTGCCAAACTGGATATCCAGCGCTTTTTAGGCACGACTAAACTTTCCAGTGTAGTTGGTTTCCTGATCGTTTTATTCACCATGCTATTTGCGGTGTCTGAAGCAGCGAACCGTCTGGGCTTTGAACAGATCAGTGGTCTGATTGCAATGTTCATCTACTTCGGTGCCAATATCCTGCTCGGTGCGGTGATTCTGGTAATCGGTTTCTGGCTGGCGAATATTGTTGCGAATATCGTACAACGTGGTGAATATAACAGCTCACGCTGGTTAGCCAATCTGGTTCGTGTCCTGATCATGGGACTGGTTGTGGCAATGGGTCTGCGTGCTATGGGTATTGCCGATTCGATTGTTAACTTGGCATTTGGTCTAACTTTGGGTGCTGTAGCAGTGGCATTCGCCTTGGCATTTGGTCTGGGTGGTCGTCAACCTGCAGAGCGTGTACTCACAGATTTGATTGATAAAGCCAAACGAGAAGCCAAAGACCCTAACCCTGTCAAAGAAAAAGCTGAGAACAGCATATTTTCTGGATTAGGTGGCAAGACCACAGGTACAAGTGCAACCGACATGTCAGGTACTACAGGTGCGGCGATGGGTATGAGTTCTACAGATAGCTCAATGAGCCAGTCCTCTGGTGGTTCGCAAACTGCTACAGGCACTAGCGATTCTTCAATCACAACTCCAGGAGCAGGCATCATGCCAAATCAGGATTCAGACAAGAATATGCCTATGGGTACGGATTTATCTCATACTACCCCGGCAATCCTTACCACTGCACCGCAGGATGATGAATCATTGGGTATTGATCCGGTCAATCCGGATGCGGATCAAGCCGTACCAGATTCACTAAAAGTCGATCCGACTCATCCGCCAGTCAATAATCCATTTGGTTCAACTGGAGAAAAAGAGCCGAATGTCGATATTGATCGTTCTATTCAGAAAAAAGATGACCTGAAATAACCTGTTATCTTTAAGCAAAATCGACCACGCTCATGTGGTCGATTTTGTTCAGTCATAAGGAAAAATGAATGAATACCAAAAAACCTAACAAAGTTCTGGCTCCTTTAGTCATTGCAGGAATTACGCTTGGCTTTTTTACCGCTGCCTATCGATTTGTTTTTGTGAAGAGCAGACAGGACGAGCAGTCTGAGCGAGAGCTGGATAAGAAAATACCAGAGACAGACGAATTTAACTGAGGAGTCAATCCTGCTCAGTCACCAGGAATAGAATTTATTTTTTAAAAAGTATAGAATATTCAAGTGAATACTAAAATGATTTTGGTATTTTTCTTGCATTAGAAATATAAAGAAAAGGAGATCAACAATATGTGGAAAGCACTACAACATAAATTCATGGCATCTTCAGCAGATGACGTACCGCTATGTCTGCGAGAAGCTCAAAAAATGCAGCTGACGATTGACCGTTTAAAAAATACGGCCAATCTCAACCTGTTTAAAACAGACTATCTGGAATGAGTTAAGTAGCAAACCAGATTATCTATTGATTAAATATATTCCGATGCGGCATGTGCCGATGACCATGCCCATTGGAAATTATAGCCGCCCAAATGTCCGGTTACATCCAGCACTTCACCAATAAAATACAAACCTTTCTGCTTTTTACTTTCCATGGTTTTTGAGGATACTTCCGTGGTGTCTACACCACCCAAAGTCACTTCCGCTGTACGGTAGCCTTCTGTTCCTGAAGGTTTCACTTCAAAGCCATGCAGACGTGCCGCAATCTGTTCCAGCTTGTCATCACTGATATTGCCAATGGCAGTTTCAGCGCTTTCAGTCCAGATGAGACTTTGTAATTCAGCCACCACACTTTTCGGTAAATATTCATTCAGTAATGTACGCAGCAAGACTTTGGGCTGACTTCGTTTTTTCGTTTTAAAGAAATCCAGTAAATCTACACTCGGTAAGAAATCTACCTTAAAGCTCTGCCCGACATTCCAGTAGTTGGAAAGTTGCAGGGAACTTGGCCCACTTAAACCGCGATGGGTAAATAGTAGCGCTTCGGTAAAGCTATTAAGCTCATTCGAGAGTGTTGCTTCTACGGCATTGCCGCTTAAGCGCGTGGTGACTTCTTTAAATCCGTCAGAGAAGGTAAATGGAACCAGTCCGGCACGGGTTGGATAGACGTGATGTCCAAACTGTTTTGCAATCTCATAGCCAATGCCTGAACCGCCAAGCGTAGGAATCGATAAACCACCGGATGCCACGACGACAGATTCAACTTCAAAGTATCCCAGTGAGGTTGCCACCTGAAAACCTTGATCATCGACTGGATTGACTGCTTTCACTTCGCAGCTGGTTTTGATATCGACCAGACCGGTTTTGTCACATTCCGCCAGCAGCATCGACAAGATATCTTTTGCACCATTTAAGGTAAACAGCTGTCCATGTTTGCGCTCTTCATAGGCAATACCGTATTCACATACCAAGCCGATAAAGTCCCAGTTGGTATAACGCGTTAAAGCCGAAATCACAAAATGTAGATTGTGTGAAATATAATTGCTCGGT
This sequence comes from Acinetobacter sp. AR2-3, assembly GCF_001878775.1. NCBI lineage: Bacteria > Pseudomonadati > Pseudomonadota > Gammaproteobacteria > Moraxellales > Moraxellaceae > Acinetobacter > Acinetobacter sp. AR2-3. The sequence continues at coordinate 149,988 of NZ_MJIQ01000037.1, read as the reverse complement.
TCGACTTCCAGATTGGTGAAATTACATTTACCACCGCCCGACATCAGGATTTTTTTGCCAACCTTGTTGGCTTTTTCTACTACCACGACTTTGCGCCCACGTTGCGCAGCCATATACGCCGTCATTAAACCTGAGGCACCGGCACCTATGACTAGAACATCGTATTGCTTGGAAGACATCACACACTCAAGGGAGAAGAAAAGGGAAGCATTATAGACAATTTTATTTCAGCTTTCTCTATTCCAGAAAAATCAGTTCCGTGATTGCAGATTTGCAGCGCATTTTAAACATAAAATATTTGAAAGCTGCTTAAAACTCATGCATAGTTTTTGTACAAACTAAAAACATAATAACAAGGAAAAGCGAATGGCAAGTGCGGAAGATTTAAAACAATATAATCTGATTACATATATTCTTTATATTTTAGGATTTTTTCTTGGTCTTACCCCATTTATTGCGATTGTGATGAATTATATCAAGCGTGATGAAATGCGCGGTACCTGGCTGGAAAGTCATGTCGATTGGCAAATTAAAACCTTCTGGATCAGTTTGCTGGGTTATATCGTCGGTGGCTTATTGACTGTGATCTTGATTGGCTTCCTGATCGTGTTTCTGGTCTTTATCTGGCATATCTACCGCTTGGTCAAAGGGTTAATTGCCTTAAATAACAATCAACCAATTCAAGCTTAGGTTGCTGTAAAACCAAAGGGAATATTACGACCTTGCAGACCACCACTATGAATGACCAGCAGTTTTGATCCAGCCGGAAAATAATTTTTCTCGATCAAATCAAAAATTCCCATCAGCATTTTAGCCGTGTAGATCTGCTCCAGTGGAATTGAAAATTCGGCCTCAAAATCCCGGATAAACTGTACCAAGGCTGCACTAGTTTTGGCATAGCCACCACAGCAATAATCATCGAGAATGTTCCAGTTGGTTTTATTCATTAGTTGGGCGACTTCATCTTTTAAAAATGAACCTTTCAGTGCGGAAAATCCTAAGATCTGTTGATGCGCGTGACTGGCTTCGATCAATCCGCTGATGGTGCCACCGGTGCCTACTGCACAACAAATCACATCAAATTGCGCATCGCTATCTTTTAATATTTCCTGACACCCTTGAATCGCCAAAGCATTGGTTCCACCTTCAGGAATCACATAATGTTCAGGAAATTGTCGAGCGAGTTCGGCCAAATACTCAGGCTGTTGCTTGCGCCGATATTCATCACGACTGACGAAATGCAACTGCATCCCGAATTCTTGGGCGGTGGCTAATGTTGGATTCAATGGTCGATCAGCCAGTTCTTCACCCCGAATCACTCCAACACTCTGAAAACTAAACTGCTGTGCGGCAAATGCAGTAGCAGCAATATGATTGGAATAAGCACCTCCAAAACTCAGAATATGCTGATAACCCTGTCTTTTGGCTTCAAGAAAATTATATTTCAGTTTAAAAAACTTGTTGCCCGAGATTTGTGGATGCACCAGATCCAGACGACGTATTATTAAAGTAATATCGTGAAAATTAATCTGTTGATCTGGAATATTTTGGGCAATGGTTTCAAACATAAAAGTTCGCAAAGTTCATGATAGAGGCATTATAGCGGAAGTGCTAAAAATCAAAGTTTTTCAATAAGCCATTATTCGCTGAAAGCTATAGAATTGGTTGTAGATTGTCACAAATATTCCGCTGATTATTTAAACAACAATGCTAATCTAAACAGAGGAAACCCTGAGGAGGGTAGAATAATGAAAATATTATCCTGTGCTGTGTGGGTCGGCATGCTGCTCAGTCTGTCGGGCTGTGATGATGCGTTGAATAAACCTAAAACAGAAACCCGTACCATGATTATTGGTGGCGTACCTGTATATGAGCAGGATTATCAACTGCTAGACAAGCATTTGAGTGCTCAGGATCAGTTGAAACCTTAAGTAATTGCTATAGTTGAAATTCATGACAAATCCAGAAATTTTTACAGCAAATTGTCAGGTTTTTGCTTAAAATAGCCCTTCAATTTTTAAGTCAGGTTATCTCGTGGAATCATTCTGGATTTTAGGTTCGATTGCTTTTGCCCTGATGTTAGGCGCAATGAGTCCCGGGCCAACTTCTATTTATGTGGCAAAAAATTCAATTGCCATTTCACGTAAACATGGTTTATTTACTGCATTGGGTACTGGTCTCGGTGCAGCGATTTTTGGTCTGCTGGCGGTTCTCGGTTTGCAGGCATTTTTACTGGCTGTACCCTCAGCGTACCTGGCCTTAAAAATTTGTGGTGGTTTATATTTACTTTGGTTGGCGTTTAAAATCATTAAACATGCCAAAGATCCGATCGAAGCGGATACAACCATTAGCAAACAGATGTCTTTACGCCGTGCTTTTACCACTGGTTTAATCACACAGTTGTCCAATCCCAAAATTGCGATTGTGCTGGCCAGTATTTTTACCGCGTTATTGCCCAAAGAAATTCCAACGTATTTTTATTTTGTTTTGCCTGTCTTATGTTTCTTTATTGATGCAGGCTGGTGTTCACTAGTCGCAGTTGCATTATCTGCGGAAAAGCCACGTCGTGTTTATTTGAAGTTTAAGGCTTTGTTTGACCGCGCAGCAGGCGCAGTTATGACGGTACTTGGCTTAAAATTAATTTTTGGTATGAAGTAATTACTTCATCTAGATGCTCTGCTTATAAATAAAAAAAGCCCCTAGTCGTAGAGGCTTTTTTTATGTCTATTAAAAAGTATTTTCTTCCGAATTAGCAGAAATACGATGAATCGACAAGTCTGCACCATTGAACTCTTCTTCCTCAGTCAGGCGAATACCCATCAAAACCTTAAGCAGGCCATACACCAAAAAACCACCCGCCAAAGCAATGACAATCGCCAGCACTGTACCTATGAGTTGTGAAATTAAAGACACTCCTCCCATTCCTCCAAGCCATTGCTGACCGAAGATACCCACAGCTAATCCGCCAAAAGCACCACAAACGCCATGCAAAGGCCAAACCCCCAATACATCATCCACTTTGAGTTTATTTTGGGTATAGGTAAAGAGTTTCACAAAAATAATGCCGGCGCTGATCCCGATAAAAAAAGCACCTAACGGATGAACGACGTCTGATCCTGCACAAATCGCCACCAGACCTGCTAAGGGACCATTATGCAGGAAGCCCGGGTCATCTTTCCCCGCAACTTTGGCTGCTATTGTTCCACCGACCATGGCCATCAAAGAGTTAATAGCGACCAGTCCAGAAATGGCATCCAGCCGCTGCGCGCTCATGACATTGAAGCCGAACCATCCCACAATCAGAATCCATGAACCCAAAGCCAAAAAAGGAATTGATGAAGGAGGATGCGCGGTGATCCGGCCATCATTTTTGTAACGGCCATGACGCGCACCAAGTAGGATTATTGCGGCGAGTGCCATCCAGCCGCCCATTGCATGAACGACAACTGAGCCGGCAAAATCATGAAAACTTGCACCAAATGCATGGGTCAGCCAATCCTGAAAACCAAGGTTGCCATTCCAGATCATACCCTCAAAAAACGGATAGATCAGCGCAACCAGAAATAATGTCGCTAAAGCCTGTGAACGCATTTTGGCACGCTCTGCAATCCCTCCAGAGATAATCGCTGGAATTGCTGCAGCAAAAGTCAACAGGAAAAAACAGCGCATCAGATTGTAGCCATGATCGGCAGACAAGGTTGCAGCATCATGGAAAAAGTGCTGACCGTAGGCAATATAGTAGCCCACTAAAAAATAGGCGATGGCGGAGATGGCAAAGTCGGTTAGAATTTTACTTAGGGCATTGACCTGGTTTTTATGTCGAACTGTTCCAAGCTCTAAAAAAGCAAATCCAGCATGCATGGCAAGCACTAGAACTGCACCGAGAAGAAGAAATAATAAGTCTATATTTTGCATGGTGCGTTCCAATTTAGTGCGCGGGATCACAAAAGAAAATCAGTATATAGAGGCAAATTGATTGTAGAAGAGGGCTAAGCAAGGGAAATTTTGATGAAGAATTTCTTGAAATTGATAAGACTCGATATAAAGCACGTTACTATTTTTTTGCACCAAACTAAGACATGGCGAGAGTTCATAAAATTCAGATTTATATTATATTTTTAGGTGTTTATATTTATCGTAAGAAAAACGGTGCTAAAAAAGCATGCTAAAGGTGCACGTAAAAAGTAAAAGATTTTTAAGAAAAAATTTAAAAATAAACGAAACTATTGCTTTTAAATTTCAAAGCGTCATTCAAGTTTTAAATTTACCAAGTCATAGGGAATCTGGCTGAAGGATATTTAAAATAAATGAAACCCTAAAAAATTAGGGTTTCATGCCTAGATAAAATTATTGAAGTATTCAATTAATCTTTAAAATGTACCGGAATCCATTGATAGCTTTTATTGTCTTTAGAATAAATATGTCCAATCCCCGGAAATGGCAAATGTGGTGCTGCTACCGTCTGACCATTTTTCGCATATTCAGCAAAATATTTTAAGCGGGTTTCGATCGCCTTTTTCGGATCGACATCAAAGTCAACGCCGGTCTGTGGGCGATCAAACTGCAGCGTATGTGAGTGCACAATATCTCCAATAAACACCATCTGCTGACCTTTAGATTTTAAGCTAAAACCAAAATGCCCCGGTGTATGTCCAGCCGAACTGATAACATCGAAAGCATGGATTTTATCGCCAGTTTTAAAGGTTTTAAGCTGATTCTTGGCCTGATAGGGTGCAATGGCTTTCTTGATTTTATTGACTGTGCCCAAAAAACCTGCCTGCTTGGCTTTTGGTAATTTGTCTGCTGTTTTAGGATTCATCCAGAAATCCAGTTCAGTTTGAGACACATAAATATTGGCATTGGGAAAATTGGCCACGCCATTATTGCTGATGCCGCATACATGGTCAGGATGCAAATGCGTGAGCAGGATGGCATTGACCTGTTCAGGTTTATGCCCTGAAGCCTGTAAATTGGAATACACTGAACCTAGGTGTGGACCATTACAGCTTGAAGTTCCGCTATCGACCAGAACCAGTTCTTTGGCTGTATTGACCAGAAAGGCATTCACGGATGTCTGGATGCCTTTGGCCTGATCGACGTAGTATTTTTTCAAGATCTGATCGGCTTGGGCTGCTGGAATATCTTTAAATAAGGCTTTGGACAGATAATTGCTACCATCCAGCAGGGCAGTAATCTGGTAATCTCCGAAGTTATGCTGATAATACCCCGGAACCTGTTTTTGTTGTTGGGTGCTAGAAACGGTTTGTGCATGTGTTTGAGAGATACCCGTCATTGAACCTAAAGCAAGCAGTGACATGACGAGAGAAGAGGTGAAGTATTTCATGGCTATTCTTATGTAATTAAAGTCAATTCTATGTATTAGCACGGATGCCAGCAAAAAAGAATATGAATATATTTACCATTTTTTTAAATAGCAATGCCGATTTGGCATCTGTACTAAAAATTAAGTCTGAATCTGTATATTGATTTTTTGAAAGTAAAGAATTTATTTTTGATGAAAATATTATTATAAATAAAATGCTTAGATACATTTCACTTTTTATGAAAAGCTCGTTAACATGGGGTATTACGAACAAGCTTTGGGTGTCGCGATGAGTTTTTGGAAAAGAAAAAACAATGCCAGCTTTGTATTTTTCATTATTACCTTATATTCACTACTGGGCTTTGGACTGGGCTATGTGATTTGGGAATTTGTGTTGCAAGGCTAAGTGACCCAGCAATAAAAAAGCCTCTAGAGATAGAGGCTTTTTTATGATCGTATGAAGGTTTTATTATGAGATTTTCTAGAAAAAACATTAATAACCATCAAAGTATATTTCCTATTTACTTTTGTCAGGGCAAAAGTAACAAAATCCTTCTTTTCGTTAGAGGCCACGCCCATTTACCCCTAACAAACGGGCGACATTCATGTCGCAGAGCAATTGAATCAATATTCATCTTCTTCAAACTCGATCGATGAAAAATATATTTTAGGGTCGTATCCTTCACAGTAATCATATGGAATATTTTTAATTAGTTCATATTTTTCAATGAAGTTGTTCTCAATCCATTTTTTACCAAATCTTGAGATAATATTAAAAAAGAGAATATATAATTCAGGGTTAGAAAGCTGAGCGCGTAGTATTTTTATTAAATTTTTCTTTTCTTCTAGAGTTAAAATATCGCTTTCATCGATCATTTTTATTGCATTATACATATTTCTAAAATAAGAGCTTAGGTATGTTTGATTTGCTCTCACTAGTTTTTTATCAATTTTCTGATTAAGTTTTTGTTGGATTTCCTTAAGTGTAACTGAATTAATAAAATGATACTTTTTGCATTTATTAAGAATGAATGTAGTCCACGAGCCCTCTAAGCCGTAATAAAAAATAATATAACTGATGTCAACTAAGTCATCTTGTGTATAGTTAATATTTCTATGATCTAATGTAGCCTGGGTAATTTCCAATATATTTTTAAACTGAATTTTAAATTGTATAAAAGCCCTTTTTCCCTCAACCATTCCTTTTTCAGCATTTAGATGAGGAATGCATATGTAATTCAAATGTTGATTGTGATAATCAAGCATTTAAAAAAAATTATTCTCTAAATTATTTTTTTGCGTTTCAATTTTTTGGTGGAATATTGTGTAAATTAAAAGAAATACACTAGACGCACTAAGTATAGTTCCAATTAGTCCACCATATAAATTACCGAATTGAGCAGATAAATTAGCATCAATTATCTTAGAGCTTCCAAAATTGAATGTTTGGTTGGAAAAAATAAAAATTGATCCTAAAATACTAATTCCTATAAGAATTAAAGGAATGTATAGGCATAAGTATTTAATAAAGTTATTCATATTTTTTTTAAAGTAATTAAATTTAACGCAATATATCAGTACTTGATAATAGTGTCTAAATTTACCTCTCCCTGACCCTCTCCTAAAAGGAGAGGGAATATCCTGAAATTTATTTAGTAATGAAAACTCCTTCTCCCTCTGGGAGAAGGCAAGGATGAGGGAAATATAGTCCAATAAAAAAGCCTCTACATCAGTAGAGGCTTTCTTTGCTTAAAATGGAAATCTTAAGACACTTTATCACCTGGTTTAGCACCAGATTCAGGTGAAATCACCCAAACACCGTCGCCATTACCCGCGGCTAAAACCATCCCATTTGAAATACCAAAACGCATCTTACGTGGCGCAAGGTTTGCAACCATCACGACCAGTTTACCTTTCAGGTCTTCAGGCTGGTAAAACTCACGAATACCGCTAAACACGTTACGTGGCTCAGCTTCACCGACATTCAAAGTCAATTGAAGCAGTTTGTCAGAACCTTCAACCGTAGTCGCTTCAAGAACTTCAGCGACACGCAAGTCAACTTTCATAAAATCATCAATATTAATGATTTCAGCTTCACCGACTTTAGGTTCAGGCTTTTTCTCAGCCTTCTTCTCTTTTTTCTTTTCAGCTTTTGCTGGTTCAGCAGCAGGGGCTGCTAAAGAATCTTTAGATGCATCCACCATTGCCGCAACAGCTTTTGGATCTACACGTTGCATCAATGGCTGGAATAACGCAATTTCATGACCCACTAGAATGGTTTCGCGAGAAGCAAAATCAAAGCTTTCAAGTTGCAGGAAATCTTGAACCTGTTGAGCCAGTGTCGGCAATACAGGCGCTAAATACACTGCCAATTGACGGAACAGGTTGATCCCCACAGAGCATACGTCATGCACCTGTTGTTCCTGACCTTTCTGTTTGGCAAGCGCCCAAGGTTTTTTCTCATCAATATACTGGTTGGCTTTGTCTGCCAGCGCCATGATTTCACGAATCGCCGCCGAGAATTCACGTGCTTCATAAGCCTGAGCAATTGAGCTACCTGCCTCAATAAAGCTTTGTACCAATTCAGGTTCAGCACATGTCGTGCTTAACTTGTTATCAAATTTGGTGTTGATGAATTTCGCACAACGGCTGGCAATATTCACGACTTTACCGACTAGGTCTGAATTCACTTTTTGTACAAAGTCATCCAGATTTAAGTCTGAATCTTCAACTTTGTCAGAAAGTTTAGACGCAAAGTAATAACGTAGATATTCAGGGTTTAAATGCTCTAAATAGGTTTCAGCTTTAATAAAGGTGCCGCGAGATTTTGACATCTTTTGGCCATTTACCGTCAAGAAACCATTCACGAATAAGCCTGATGGCGTACGGTAGTTAGCGCCTTCAAGCATTGCGGGCCAGAACAGGGCATGGAAATATACGATGTCTTTGCCAATGAAGTGATAGACCTCATTTTCAGAATCTTTTTTCCAGTAGTCGTCAAAATTCAATTCAGGGCGTTTGGCTTTGATGTAGTTTTCAAAGCTCGACATATAACCAATCGGCGCATCGACCCAAACATAGAAGTATTTGTTTGGTGCATCCGGAATTTCAAAACCGAAGTATGGCGCATCACGGGAGATGTCCCAATCGTTCAAGCCATTTTCAAACCATTCGTCCAGCTTGTTGGCAATCGATACCGGCAAGCGACCTTCATCACGGGTCCATTTTTGCAGGTATTCACCAAAATTTGGTAATTTAAAGAAGTAATGATCAGATGATTTTTCGACTGGTGTTGCGCCACTTAAAGTGGAATGTGGATTCAACAATTCTGTTGCATTATAAGTAGCACCGCAGACTTCACATGAGTCGCCGTACTGATCTTCTGCCTTACATTTCGGACAGGTGCCTTTAATGAAACGGTCTGACAGGAACATGCCTTTTTCAGGATCAAAAAGCTGGGTCACCGGGCGAACTGCAATATTGCCCGCGTCACGATTTTTCACATAGATTTCAGATGCACGGGCACGGTTGGTATCGCTATGCGTAGAATCATAATGATCAAAATGCACACCGAAACCGTCAAAGTCACGAATGTGTTCTTTTTGCACATTGGCAATTTGCGCTTCAGGTGAAATGCCATTCGCTTCGGCACGCAGCATGATCGCAGTTCCGTGAGCATCATCCGCACAGACATAAGTCACATCATGACCCATCGCGCGCATGGCACGTACCCAAATATCTGCTTGGATATAGCCAAGTAAGTGACCCATATGAATCGGGCCATTGGCGTAAGGAAGGGCATTGGTGACTAAAATTTTACGCACGGATTCACTCTCTCATTCGTATTCATTATGCAATGGGCCATAATTTTACATGATGCCGAGGGGATTACAAAGAAATGCTTTGCTGAAACCCTGCGAATAGATGGACTTGGACAGCCCGAATACAAAAGCCCGCATCATCTTTAGCATAGAGATTTTCAATACGGATTTGACTCAGCTCATGCTACATCCTGCAAACAATAGCAACAACATGTACAGGCTTTGTTGCAGTTTGCTTACTTCGCCCGATTCGCGTGATGCTTTGTGCTAAAAAATGGCTGATTGTTTATATGATATGCCTAAGGAGGGTACCTCATGACTCAGCAGAACCAAAACAATACGTCGAAGCAAAATCAAGATAAAGAACAACATGCACGCGAATTGAATGATCAGCTTGCAAAAGAGCAAAAGCAAAACGAGCTGGATAAACAGCATAATCAGGAACATAAGAACGGGCAAAGTGCCCAGACCCATGCTGATCAGAAGTCTGATACCCAGCACAACGGCAAAGATGCAAATGCTGAGCAATCAGCGCAAAAAGACAGTTCTCAAGAGAACCAGTCCGATAAAAAAACTGAAAGCTTTAAGATGGATGACTTAAAATCCAAGGCGATAGCGATCGGTGAAGAGCTATTGCAAAAAGGTGAAAAGCTTCTGAATGAGCTGAAACATGGCAAATCTGACAACCAGCAAAATGCTGAGCAAGGTTCAGATGATGCAAAAAAGGCCAAAGCGGATCATACATCTCAAGATAAATCATCTAACAAGTCAGATAAACAAAATGCTAAAGATGGTCAGACCGATCAGCAGGCAGGTATGGCAAATTTAAAAGATGAAGCCATGCATAAGTTTGAAGATACCAGACAGAAAATCACAGATTTATTCAGCGAAGCCTCGGTTAAGTTCGCTGAGCTGAAACAGATGGCAACTGATACGATGAATAAAATGAAAGATAATCAATCGAAGGAAGGTGATTCTAATCAGCAGCAAGATGCCAAAGATACAGATTCAGAAAGCAACTCTCAGTCCAAAAAGGATGAATCGAAACAAGATCAGGATAAAAATAAGAAGGATCAACAGGACAAATCTGAAAACAATAAAAATCATAAATAGTCTGTGATCATAGAGCCACTTTAATTACAGAGGGTTAAAGTGGCTTAGCACGCTCGAGATAAATAAAAAAAATTTATTACATCAAAATAGTCCATCTCTCTGTTCTTTCATTATTTCTATTTCACCAAGATTTCATAAAATATTTCAAAAAACCAAGTAAAATAGTTGGGAGTCGAAGATATCTCTTTCATCTTCTCCAATACAGTGCTTAACCTTCGCCTAAAACCCCGTTAAACTAGGCCATTCAGATGTCGATCTACATTTTTGGAGTAACCTATGTCCTGGCTTTCTTCGCTTAAATCGGTTTTTTCGCCTTCCAAGGAGGTGAACGAAGAAGCTGTGCAGAACGTACTGCAAAACTATATCTTGCCAAATTCCAGTAATGCCTTGAAAGATCGTATTACGCAGGTCAATGTACAGGGTGAAATTCTGCAAATCACTTTGAATACCTATCCTGAAGAAAAAGCGCAGCTGCAACAGATTCATGATGAACTGGCGGAAGCTTTGCAAAAATGTGGTATTCAAGAGCTGAATATGCATGTGATTCAGCAGAAAACCGGACATAAGAAAGAAGGTGGTTGCGGGCATAATCATGCTGAAGGTGAAAACTGTTCAAGCGCGCCTAAAGCGGAAGCAAAACCCAATCTTCCCCCTGTGGTTGATGCGTCGGCACAGCCTGCAAAAACAGAAGAAGCTGATCCAAATAATCCACCGATTCAAAAAGCTGCGCCGCAACAGCGTGATGTCCCGAAACACCCACGCATTCAAAATGTGATTCTGGTGTCATCCGGCAAAGGTGGCGTAGGTAAATCGACCACGACTGTAAATCTGGCTTTGGCTCTACAGAAATTAGGCCTGCGCGTAGGCGTACTGGATGCCGATATTTACGGTCCAAGTATCCCGACCATGCTCGGCAATGCCGGCAAAACGCCAATGATCGAAGCAGAGCAGTTTGTTCCAATTGAAGCCTATGGAATGGCGGTGTTATCAATTGGCCATTTAACTGGAGACCAAAATACTCCAGTCGCTTGGCGTGGTCCAAAAGCCACGGGGGCATTGATGCAGTTATTCAATCAGACCCTATGGCCAGACCTCGATGTGCTGATGATTGATATGCCACCTGGCACAGGCGATATCCAGTTAACTCTCGCGCAGCGTATTCCGGTGACGGGTGCAGTGATTGTGACGACACCACAAAACGTGGCATTGCTGGATGCGACCAAAGGCATTGAATTGTTTAATCGGGTGCAGATTCCGATCATGGGCGTGATTGAAAACATGTCGACCCATATCTGCTCAAATTGTGGTTTTGAGGAACAGATTTTTGGTACAGGTGGTGGCGATAAACTGTCTGAGCAATATCAAATCCCATTATTGGGCCGTTTACCTTTGGATGCTAAAATTCGTGAAAATGCGGATGCCGGTACACCTTCTGTCATTGCCGAAGATGCTGCTGCAGAAAGCTATATGCTGATTGCAGAGAAAATTGCCGCACAGCTACCCAAAGCAGAAAAAGACCATAGCCGAATTTTCTAATTCTATAGACAATTCAGATATTTAAGCCTTAGCTAAAAGCTAGGGCTTTTTATTTCTTATTTTTAAAATTAGCTCGATTTAAATGACCGAAATTGACTGAAATGACTATCGGGTATTTATCCTAAATATTTATATAAGTATTTGAATTAATTAAAATAAATAAATTTAAATTTTAGGTTATATGTTCTCTTACAATTATTTTTTTGCAGCACTGACCGAATTCTTCTATGCTACTCGGATTAGAGCGAGGTCAAACTATGATTTCATGGTTTTTTATTGGTTTAGTGGCAACCATTCTTTTAACACCAGGCCCAACCAATACCTTATTGGCATCTTCAGGCATTCAGGTCGGATTTAAAAAAACATTTCGTTTAATTCCTGCTGAAGCCTTTGGTTATCTGATCGCCATTAGCTTATGGGGTATTCTGATCGGAAAAATTTCCGTCCATCTTCCGCTTTTACCGACCATTCTCAAACTTTTTAGTGCTGGCTATATTTTATTTCTCGCTGTGAAATTATGGCGGACTGCAGAAATAAGCGAAAATGTTGAAAATGTCTCGATTCGCGCACGAGAATTATTTTTGGCAACCTTGCTTAATCCTAAAGCACTTTTATTTGCCTCAGCGATCTTTCCTGTCATTGTCTGGAAAAGTAGTCAGCATTATGTGACTCATATGCTTGTTTTCTTGCTTCTGCTGATTCCGATTGCATTCTTCTGGACTTTTTTAGGCTCAATCCTGGCCAGAAAAAACAGCCGCTGGCTCAATCAGAAAAACTTGCAAAAAACGGCTTCGCTGGTGCTAATGAGCTTTTCTATTCCTTTAAGTTATTCTGCACTTTTAAGTTTATAAGCTGATCTCGATCAGCAATTTTGGGGCAACTTGAGTTCTCAGACTTTCACTTATTTTCATTAGTGTCAATTTCAGTTAAAGTACGTCGCAATAACTTGTTTTTAAGATTTTTGGATTATATCAATGGCAATTAAGTCTGATCGTTGGATTCGCGAAATGAGCGAAAAACACGGCATGATTGAACCGTATGCAGAAAACCAGGTACGTTTGGATGAAAATGGTCAAAAGCTGATTTCGTATGGCGTATCCAGCTACGGTTATGACGTGCGTTGTGCGCGTGAATTTAAAGTATTCACCAATGTGCATTCTGCAATTGTCGATCCGAAAAACTTTGATGAACGCAGCTTTATTGATATCGAGTCGGATGTTTGCATTATTCCGCCGAACTCGTTTGCTTTGGCGCGTACCATCGAATATTTCCGCATTCCACGTAATGTCCTGACCGTGTGCTTGGGTAAGTCAACTTATGCGCGTTGTGGCATCATTGTCAACGTGACGCCGCTTGAGCCAGAGTGGGAAGGACACGTCACTTTAGAGTTTTCAAATACGACCAATCTTCCTGCGCGTATTTATGCAGGTGAGGGTGTGGCGCAAATGCTATTTTTTGAATCTGATGAAGTCTGTGAAACCTCATATAAAGATCGTGGTGGTAAATATCAAGGTCAGACAGGCGTTACTTTGCCGAAGACCTAATTGCTTTAAGATATTGAATGACGGGACTTTATGTCCCGTTTATTTTTTTGAGATTTTCATTCATCGGAAACTGCTATTTTTCGCCTAATTGGCTTTGGCATCTGTATTAAAAATCAGCATAATGGATTCCGCATAATCATAAAAAAGATGCAATGCATTATAAAAAATCAAAGATTGGCGGCTGGGAAGCTGAAGCATAAGGTGCGGAGCATCGAATAAAAAGGAAAGAGTGAGATGGCTCAGATAAAAGATATATTTAAATTTCGCAAAAGTTATTTGGCGATGACAATCGGTTTCAGCCTGTTGCCTTCTGCACATGCGATGCAGGAATTATCAGATTCTTCTCTTTCTGACACCACAGGTGAGGGTGTTGCGCTCGTTCTTGATGATTTTAAAATGGTGTTTCAAGGTCCTAAAGATCTTTCTGCTGGTTCCAGTTACGCGAGAGGTATTGAAAATCCCGGGCAAGCAGATACAGGATTTATTCGTATTATTCCGACGGGTGAAAATTACAACCAACTTGGGCAGCGTGTATACGACAAAGTTTATAAATCTACATATGATAATGCTTTTCATGTTGAAAGAACGCAGAATTATGCAACTGAGTATCAGCAAGCTTACGATACGCTAAAAACTGATTTTTATAATAATAACTATAATACGATTAAGAATACGTATGACACACAAGCTAACCGGAGTGCATTTAGCCAAGAGCTCATTGATTATTATTATAATACTGAATTTATGAAGGGGTATTATGATCAAAGATATGATGATTATTATAATGGTGCTGGCGAAGACTTGACGTTTTTAGGCATAAATTTAAATTATAAGCTGGTAAAAGATGGAACTAAGGAATATGAAATTTATGCAGGCAATATCTTAAAATCTGAAGAATATGCTAAAGCTAATGCTTTGGAAATGATTCAATTTCTATATGGGCAAAAAGCTAATCAGCAGATTCCAGATACCCAATGGACTACAACTGTTGATAGACAGAATATTATTGGAGCAATTGTAGATGCAAGAATTCTTGCACTAATTAAAGCAGATTATGATAAAAAATTTGAAGCTGCTTTAGCTGGAATGATGAAGGATGCAGATAGTGCTGCTATGGCTGAAATCATTGCTAGAGCAGATCAGGTTGCTAAAGCTGAAGCTGCTAAAAGTTCTGTGAGCACTTTAAAAACTAAAGCTGATGTATTTATTTATGGTCTGGCTTTATCGAAAAGCGATGGTTCTTTAAGCACACGATACAGTGATCAGGGTTTTAGCTGGGGATCGGCAGATAATCCCTGGTTATTCCGGGCAGGAACTGAAAATGTCAAACAGTTTAAGGACGCTGCTAAAGATGTAGGCTATATTGCTTTGGAAGCCCCATTAAGTCCAATTGCAGGGGTCGAAAGTGATAATAATATCAAGCTGGGTTTCTGGAGTGATATTTTTGCGCGCGCGCTTGACTCCTCGAATGCTGTAGATCCTATAACAGGTGGGCCAATATCAGGACTTGATACGGATTACCGATTAAGAACCCAATTTGTTACCAATGGTCTGAGTTTTAATGGCTCGCAAGTTCGGTTATTTCAAACCTTAGAATCTGACAATAAGAATTACAGCCAAACATTGGGTATGGCGAGTATTGTTCGTCTGAATACCAATGATCGACCAGAAACTCTAAGCAGTAGCGATAGTAATCTTAACAGTAAAGGTATTCGTCTCAGTACCGCAGCAAAAACAGATGCACTTGATGGTAATGTCTCGACCCCGGCCTTGAATGGAAGTGATGCTCCTATATTTCATGATTCTGAGGGTTTATATCTCTATAGTCCAAATATTAATTTAGTGCTCGGTAATATGTACCAGCCTTTCGTTGTCGGTTCAGAAGGCAATAATATTATTTTAGAAGTGACACGTATTCCCAATATTCCTGCCATTTATAATCAAATTTATCAGAATTATGGAGGCGGACTGGGCACAACAGATTTAAAGGGTTCGACCTGTAATGTCTATAGTTGTGGTACACCGATTAAAAATAATGCGTCAGATACCACCGCACTTTATCAAGGGCGTAATGCGACTCACAGTAGCATCTCAATAGGGACTACAGAGCGTATATCAGGGACAAATATGCTGCGCGCCAAGGATGGTGTGAATTCAACAGGAATCGTATTTAAAAATACTGAGGGTGTAAGTAAGAATTTTGGATCTGCTGTCATTGATGGTGTCCTGATTCAGCATCTGAAAATTAGAACAACTGGTCTTTAAGGGAGTATAAGAATGTCCAAATTAGTAACACTCTGTGCATTATTATGTACTTCTATGGCCAGTCTTGCCGGATTGGAAGCCCTTGATCAGCAAGCATTAACCAATACAGTGGGGCAGGGCGGAGCAGATCTTAACTGGACTTTATCTTTAAACCATGTTTATGCGACAGATTTAAGTAAAGATAAAATTTCTCGGCTTGATGGAAGTGGCAACCCGCTAGAAGTATTTTATGTTCTAGATCCCACCGCTTGTGGAGCAACAAAACAATTTTGCCGTCTGGCAATAGCGCCGAATAACCATGTCGATGCCAATGGAAATAAAAAGTGGTTAGTCTTTAAAGGCATTCAAGGCACGATTCAGATTGATAAGTTTTCGATCGATGGAACAACCATCATTAATCATCGTAATGAACCACAAACGGCGATGCAAATTACCTTTTATGATCACCAGCCTTTAAAGATCCGTAATTTAGGCTTTAATACAGTTTCCATTGAAACGGGTACAGGTGCTGGCGCCTTGGAAGGTTATGCCAATACAGGTGTTTATAGTACGTATACAGGGCGTACCTATAATGCCGATGGAACTTATACAACCGCGCCCCAAGATGTTCCTTCATTTGATAAAGGTGCTGAAAAAGGATTTATGGGATTGAACGTTCATGGAAATCTGCATACGTCAGGCAATTTGAAAATATTTGGTTATAACTGTACAGGTGGAGCACAAAGTCGTTGTTAGTAACAACGTCAAGTACAGCATAAGGATATATAAATGAAAAAAACAACAATAAAGTTGAAATTGCTAACAGTATGCATGTGTCTTATACAACAAAGTTATGCACTTGAAACTATTGAAGAGCAAGAATTGAGTGAAGTCACTGGACAAGATGGTATGGTGATTACTCATGAAATTTCTAAAGCCAGTATTGCTCAAGCCAATTGGTATGATCCAAATCCAACTGCCAACACTAAAATGGGTTTAGGTCTACATAATGTTGAGATTATTGGAAAAGATAATAAACCAATCATTAGTCAACTTGAAATAGATGTAGGTGCCACTTCACAAGGGGCAGGACTTCGGCTAGCTGCAAGTGTTTCACCGTTTCAAGCCACTGCAGATTTAAAATTGGTAAAGATCGCCTGTACGACCAATCCATGTAGTCAATCTGCGAATAGTATTCGGACTACGGGTACTCAATCTAATCAAACTTTGGGTGGATTAGGGATTAGTACCTCTACACCGCTTAGTGTGCTATTACAAACCAGTGCAGGTCTATTTAATAAAGATTCAATTGCCAGTATCGATTTTCAACTTAAAAATGCCACGATTAGTCATAAATTAGGCGAAAATAGTCTGATTTTGAATGACTTTAACTTTAACTTCGCGGGTCAAGGATATATGTACATTGACCCGGATGAAGGCGTGGTACTCACCACACGAAATGGCAGTCAAGATCATTATGTGGATCTAAAGCGTGCTGAAGATATTACTGATATCGCGGCTGGCCGGGTTAATCCGACCAATCCAGGGGTTAATATTGACCTGCGTTATAATACGCCAAATAATGAACGCAAAAATATTATGCGTTTAGGAGCTTCGGGTGCAGTCACTAACGCAAGATTATCCATGAGTGCAGATCAAACCCAGATAGGTACTTTTGATGTTAGTAACAAGGTGAATGGTGTACTAGAACGTCAGGACAAAGCTGCAACAGGTTACAGTGGCCTGGTCGGAGAAGGTGGGTTGGATCTAGGCTTGTCTGCAGATTTTACAGGTACTAATAGTACCGGGCTTCCAGCAACTATGGCACCTACAACACTTGAGATTGGTCATACCGGTAAGGGAAGCCATGCTGTGCAATTCTCCAAGCTCAGACCCTTGACTACACGTAATGCTGCCGGTGCTTTACACGGTAAAAATGCTTATATCGACTTTGGAAATATATATATAAATACCATTACTGCAAAAAGTCTCGATTTCATAATCAATGAAAATATGCAAAAGACTTTAGGTAGTAGTAGCACTGTACTTAAACAGACACTCAGTACCACCACGAATGGAGAGGATTTTGCCTATATCGCCGTACGTGGAATGGATTTTCAGTCCATTGCTGCTAAAGCACGTTTCATATCAGATAACTCTTTGGCGGAAATTGGTGGCGATGGTGGTTCATGGGGAATCGGTATTCCTATTTATAATTTAAATGCCAATGTTGCCTTGTCTGGAACGACTTATGGAACAAACAATAAGCAAGCAATTGCGTATAACATTATGGCATCTACAGAAGGCTATGGAATTGACAAGAAAACCGGTTTACCAAGCACAACCTCGATTATATTGATTGATGGCAAGAATGGCGATCATGGTGAGGCAGTTAACTATTATGCTGGTTTTAGGAATATCGATGCTTTGATCAAGTCGGAAGGTATTATTGGCTATGAAGATGAAGGTATTTATATTCGTGCCGATAAACTGCTGATTGGAGCTAAAGCTGAGCTTGCGATTGGTCAATTACCAGGATCTAAATATAATTGTACCAATGCATCGGTCACTAAATGCGGAAGCTATGTGCCTCATGATAATTTTTCTAAACGTGATGATGTCCTGACGAATATTGCTTTTAAACTTGATGGAAACGGCGAGCTCCTCATCATTCCAGGAGTGGATCCGACCAGCGATTCACCAGATACCAACTTCCTGTCATTTGATGCAAATTTTAAGTTTAGACCCCTTACCGCAGAAGAAACTGCAAATAAAGATAATCTGGGCAGCTATTTTAGTATTGCCAATGAAGATATTGATTCAGCCGGGGTATTAAAAACTTCTTCAATTAACTTTAACCGGATGGAAGGTCATTTGGGTGTCAAAGCAAAAGTTCGTGTCAGTGCAGATACAGTGACTTTGGATAATCAGGTCAAACTCAATTATGAAAATAATATTGCAACACCATTTAAAACCAATTTTGCCATGGCGACCAATGGCAATATGCAAAACATGGCAAGTATTGCACTGACTGGTGGAACTATTCGTAGCACGATGGGAATCACACCACGCTAAAAATCAGGATGAGAAAAATGAAAAAAATAATATTAAAGAGTCTAGTGGTAGCTATGATGGGCCTAAGTGGTCAGGTATCTGCATTAACTTCATTGGAAGACCAAGAGCTCTCAGAAGTCAATGGGCAGGCTTTATTGTCAATGGAGGTTCAGTCTGGATTTAACCAGATGGATAATCTAGGAGCTACTTATGACCAGAGTAATATCTCATTTTATAAATTAGGCTTGGAAGCCGAGATGGAAATTAATGCCAATATAAAAAAGCTACAGCTCGGGTGTGGTGGTGTTAATGGTGCAACCGGCTGTGATATTGATATTGATCATATAGCCTTAAGTGGTAATCCTACAAATGGTGCGGATCGTGCCGCGACTTCAGCTCTGATTACTAATCCATTTGTACAGTTTGCCATAAAAAATCCAAATCAGGCATCTACACGTGAAGTTTTAGGTTTCCGTTTAAGTGCGGAAAAGATTTCAGGTCTATTGACAATGGGGACAGAAAATAGTGCTACACCAAATGGTATTAACAGTTTCAGTGGTTATATGAAAACAAAATCTTCATCAGGAGTTGCAACAACCGCTCCTCGTGTCATGGATTATGCTGCAACTGGAATGAATATTGAGGGCACGGTAAAAGGCACTTTGTTAGGTCAACCATTACCTCTGGATTTACATTACACATCTAGCAATTATGCTTTCCAGTTAAATTCTACAACAGCACCTTTTACTATTCCTGCTACGATAGTGTCAGGAACACGAATGAAAGAAGTTGTACTAAAAGGGACAGGGACAGTAGGTCGTATTGATTTTAAAGGACCATTAAAAGCAGAATTATTGGATGGAGCATTAAAATTAGATAAAGATATTACAGGCTACTTAACCGGGCTACAGACAGACATTACCGTTAAACAAAATCTCGGACTTATTCATGCTTTATATTTAAATAATCCAGCTTCACTCTCCTTGCAATCCCAAAGCATCTTATGGCCTGGTGCAGCAGTTGCGGCAAAACAAGGGTGGTGGATGGCAATGGAAGATGAAGTGGATTTAGGAAGTATTTCACCTTCATATAGTGTGCCAATTTCAGATGCTGTTTTAAAGCAAACCATTGCAGGAATTAACCATGATTTAACCACTAATGTGCGAGATTGTGGAAGTCTGGTTTTTGGTTGTGTGCTAGGAAGTGCGCTTGATGTAAAGGAAATTAAAAATCCTGCGCTACTTGATTTCCCTCTCACTAATTTAACTTTACAAGGCCAGAATTTTAAACCGAACTGCTTCGGCGGACATAAATTTTGCTAAGTTTAGTTATAAAAAATCCCGCATTACGCGGGATTTTTTATAAGAGAGCGAAATTATTTAGCAATCTTCGCCAATAATTCTTCTTTCGAAATATTTACTGATTCAGCATCGCGGCGGCCTTTATATTCAAAAGTACCCGCATCCAAGCCTTTTTCACCAATCACGATACGGTGAGGAATACCTGTAAGTTCAAGGTCAGAGAATTTCACGCCCGGACGTTCATTACGGTCATCGAGTAACACGTCAAAACCTGCAGCTTGTAATTCAGCATAGAGTGCTTCCGCAGCTTCCATAGTTCGTGGAGATTTATGGGCATTCATCGGCACAATGGCAACTTCAAACGGTGCAATGGCAGTTGGCCAGATAATGCCTTTCTCATCAAAGTTCTGCTCGATTGCAGAAGCCACCACACGCGTCACGCCAATACCATAACAACCCATTGTTACAGTGAATGGCTTGCCATCTTCCCCCAAGACTTTACAGCCCAAAGCTTCAGAGTATTTTTGACCCAACTGGAAGATATGACCTACTTCGATACCACGTTTGATTTGAAGGGTACCTTTACCATCTGGAGACGGATCACCTTCAACTACATTACGTAGGTCATACACTTCAGAATACTTCGCATCACGTTCCCAGTTTACACCGGTCGCATGCTTGTCAGCTTCATTAGCACCCGCTACAAAGTCAGACAGTACAGAAGCTGCACGGTCAACAATGACGCTTACACCTTTTTCTACCAGACCTTGAGGACCGACAAAGCCAGCAGTTAAGCCAAGTGCTTGGAGTTGTTCTTCAGTAGCAAATGTCAAAGGTGCAGCAATTAAAGGATGTTTTTCAGCTTTAATTTCATTCAGTTCGTGATCGCCACGAAGGAATAAAGCAACTACAGGAACAGAACCATCCTCTTTTACAATGCCTTGAACAAGCAAGGCTTTTACTGAGTGGGCAGGATCAGTACCCAAGAATGCTGATACATCCACAATGGTTTTTTGATTTGGTGTATCTACCCGTTTGAGTTCTTGTGTCGGTGCCGCACGCTCACCGACAAGCACTGCTTCTGCCATTTCAATATTGGCTGCATAGTCAGATTCAGTCGAGAAAGCGATATCATCTTCACCGCTTGAAGCCAGCACGTGGAATTCATGAGAACCTGAACCACCGATTGAGCCGGTATCTGCTTGTACTGGACGGAAATCTAAACCAAGACGGGTGAAGATTTTGCAGTAGGCTGCATACATGTCGTCGTAGGTTTGTTGCAGTGATTCCTGATTGGCATGGAAAGAGTAAGCATCTTTCATGATGAATTCACGTGAACGCATTACGCCAAAACGTGGACGAATTTCGTCACGGAATTTGGTTTGTACCTGGTAGAAGTTTGCAGGCAATTGCTTGTAGCTTTTTAATTCGTTACGTGCAAGGTCAGTGATCACTTCTTCATGCGTCGGACCGAGAACAAATGGGTTACCATGGCGGTCGTTGAAGCGTAAAAGTTCAGGGCCGTATTGTACATAACGACCTGATTCTTCCCATAAAGATGCAGGTTGAGTCACCGGCATATAGACCTGAAGTGAACCGACTTTGTCCATTTCTTCGCGAACGATCGCTTCAACTTTATTTAATACGCGAACGCCCATCGGCAACCAAGTATATAGACCTGAGGCCAACTTACGAATCATACCGGCACGAAGCATCAGCTGATGTGAAATAACTTCAGCATCGTTCGGGGTTTCTCTTAACGTTGCAAATAAAAAGCGACTCGCGCGCATGGAAACTGTCCTAAAAAATTAAGCGTTAAAGCAGGGATTATACAATAAAAAATGAGGTGAGCATTTGGGAATGTCACCTCATTGTGTTGCATTAAATTATGCCATGATTTTACGTGCCTGACGCAGCATAAAATTCTTAAAGTCATCCAGGTAAGTAAAGATCACAGGCACCACCACCAGGGTCAGCAGGGTAGAGGTAATTACCCCACCAATCACTGCATGCGCCATCGGTGCACTTTGTTCACCACCTTCACCTAGTCCTAGGGAAAGTGGCACCATGCCCATGACCATCGCGCTGGTGGTCATTAAAATGGGACGCAAACGGGTTTTACCAGCGGCAATAATCGCATCATAACGGTTTTCACCGCGATCCATGGCTTTCTTGATGAAGTCGATTAGCAGAATGGCATTCTTGGTCACCAGTCCCATCAGCATGATAATGCCGATAATCGAGAACAGGTTCATGGTCGAGTTAAACAGGAACAAGGCCAGAAACACGCCAATCAGTGACAATGGCAGTGAAGCCATAATTGCCGCAGGATGGATAAAGCTATTGAACTGTGAACCGAGCACGATATAGATAAAGACAATCGACAGGGTAATCGCGGTCAGAGCATAGCCTGCGGATTCTGCCATGTCGGCATTGGAGCCTTGAGTGTCGAAACTATAACCTGGTGGCATATCGAAATTTTCTTGCAAGCGGCTGATATCCGTCCCGATGTCACCTGCAGGACGTCCTGAGGTATTGGCCTCGACCAGCACTTCACGTGCCAGATCACGTCGGTTAATTTGTGAAGCGCCGAGTTTTTCTTCAAATTTGGCGACACTCGAAAGCGGAACCAGAATCGGTTGATTATTGGCATCGGTTTTATTCGAGGTGATATACATATTCTGTAAATCGCTAGGCAAGCTGCGCTGGTCTTCCGTCAGGCGCAGATTCACATCATAGGTTTCACCTTTTTCATCCTGCCAGGTGGTAACATCATCACCGGCAATCAGCGGACGCACCACATTGGCAATCTGATTGACTGATAAACCTAAATCACTGGCCAAGACGCGATTAATCTGTACATCAAGAGTTGGCTTGGGTTCTTTTAATGAAGTTTCCAGATCGACAATGCCATTAATTTTCGCCATTTCAGTCATAAAGCGATCGGAAATTTTTTGCAGTTCATCCAGATCTGGGCCTTTGATCGAAATCATGATTGGCTTCTGGCCACCAGAAACGGTTTCATCGGCTGAGGCAACCGAAGTAATGCTGATTCCGGCCACCGACTGCAGACGCTGGCGGAATTCATTATTCAGGTCATTCAGGGTCTTTTCACGTTCGGTACGCGGAGTTACAGTCACCCGTAAACTGACATGGTTTTTACCGCGGTCGGTTGCGCCATTAATTACCCCATAAGTGGCTTTGACATCCGGATGCTGACGAATAATCTGATCCACCTGCTGTAGTTTGGCCTGTGAATATTCAAGTGATGAATCGACCGGTGTTTCAAACTTGATTCGGATTTCGCCTTTATCGGGAACCGGTACAAATTCGGTGCCGATTAGTTTGGATAAACCCAGAGCACCAAATAAAGAAGCGACAGCAATTAATAAAGTAATCAATCTGAAGCGCAATGCCAGTTTTAATAATTTTTCATAGACATGGCTTAGATTGTCCAGCTTGCCGGAGATCCAGCTAAAGAAACGTTTCACCCGACCTGGTTTTTTATTCGGATCTTTTTTCTTTTCTGCCCAGTGTGCAGAGAGCATCGGGTCCAGGGTAAAGCTGACAAACATCGAGATCAGAACGGCCATACTCACCGTGACCCCGAACTGGTAGAAGAAACGGCCAATAATTCCGCCCATAAAGGCCACAGGCAGGAATACGGCAACAATGGTCAGTGTCGTGGCCAGCACGGCTAAGCCAATTTCTTTGGTGCCATCGAGCGCGGCAGTCACATGATCTTTGCCCATATCGGCATGCCGGACAATATTTTCACGCACCACAATCGCATCATCGATCAACAGGCCAATACTCAAGGACAGCGCCAACAAAGTCATCATATTGATGCTAAAACCAAAGGCCCAGATAAAGGTCAGCGTACCCAAAAGTGCAATGGGCAGGGTTAAGCCGGTAATCACGGTTGAACGGAAAGAACCCAGAAAAAGTAGGACAATCAGTACAGCCAGTACCGCACCTTCAATAATGGTTCGGGCTACATCGCCAATGGTGCCGCGGATACTTTTGGAGGAATCTACCACTACTTGTAAAGTAGTGCCTTGAGGAAGCTGCGCCTCAATACTTTCTAAAGCTGCGTAGCTCTTATCTACTACTTCGATGACGTTTGCATCTGAACTACGCAAAATATCAATCGCCACTGCGGTTTTACCATTCAAAAAGGCAGCGGATTCCAGCTCTGCCTGACTGTCTTGAATATTAGCCACTTGTCTGAGGAAAATTGGTACGCCATTTTTATTGGCAATGACCAGATCGCCGAAGGCAAGGGGATGTAGAACTTTGGAATTGATTTCAATCACCAGTTCCGAGTTGCCTGATTTAAGCGTACCGCCTGGGACTTCGATATTCTCGGCCTTTAAGGTGTTAATGACACTGTCCACACCGATGCCAAAAGCTTGCAGTTTTTGCGGTTCCACCTGAATCCGGATCTGGCGCTGCGCATCACCAAGCAGATTAACCGCTCCGACTCCTGGTACTGTGCGCAGTTGTGGCACAATTCGCTGATCCAGATAGGAGCTGAGCGCTTTCACATCCATATTGTCGGATTCAAATACGATCGACATCACCGCATTCGCCGTCGGATCATAACGCTCGACAATCGGTTCCTGAATTTCATCACGGAATTCAGCAGTCACAGAGGCGATTTTATCCCGCACGTCCTGGGCTGCTGTGGTCGATGTTACATCCAGATTAAATTCAGTGGTGATGATGGACAGGCCTTCACTGGACTGGGAAATGACCTGTTTTAAACCAGAAATAGTATTAATCTGATCTTCAAGTTTTTTGGTAATTTCCGATTCAACCGTTTCCGGAGAAGCACCCGGGTAGTTGGTATAGATCACCACAAAAGGGAAATCGACATCAGGAAATTCTTCAACGCCCATCCGCTGCCAGGAAGCCAGCCCCAGCACCATCAAACAGAACATCATCATGATGGTGAAAACCGGATACTTCACACTAATTCGGGTAAACCACATATCAATGATCCTGTGTGAATGGCTTTAGTTGGCGCGAAGGGTGACAGTTTTTTGCAGATCGGCTTCGCTAAACTTAACCCGGCTGACCTGATCACCATTTTCCAGTCCTTGAACCACGGCAATGTTGTCGCTATAACGCTGTTCTAGAACCTGAACATTGACCTTGATAATTTTATTCTGGCGAACTACCCAGACATAGGGTTTGTTCTGGATATCCTGAACGGTATCTAATGGAATCAGCTGTCCGGAAATCTGTTGTGAACTCAGAATGTTGCCTTCAACGAAGGAGCCGATACTTAAAGATGGAACAGATTCATTCGGCGTGGCAAAGAATTCGATCTGACGACTGGCCTGATCTGCGATCGGGGAAATCCGGCTAATCACGGCAGTAAGTCGATTTGGATTGCCTTGAATGCTGTATTCGATTTTACTGCCCAGTCTTAAGCCTGATTGCAGGTCACTGGGTACACGTGCTTGAATTTCCAATCGTTTTGGATCGACGATTTCAAACAAGGTTTGTCCAATCGCCACGGTTTGGCCGGGTTCGACTTGACGCTGGGTAATCACGCCATTGATTGGGCTGGTCATGGTGCCATCACGATCTGCTTTCTGGGCAATATCGACATTGGCTTGCTGGGCGCGGACATTTTCCAGTTGTGCCTGATAATCGACCTGGCTTTGTTCATATTCTACTTTTGAAATAAAACCCTGATCGAGCAGGCGCTTTTTACGCTGCATCATGTTACGGGCCTGATTGGCTTGCGCTTGAGTAGAGGCCAGATTCGCACGCGCCTGTGCCAAGCGGGCGGCATTGTCCTGATTATTTAGGCGTACCAGCACTTGTCCTTTGGAAACCGTTTGACCTACCTGCGCGTTTACGCTGGTGGCAGTAGCAGAGACCTGCGCCTGTATGCTGCTTTGATTGACTGCACGAATAGTGCCGGTAAATGCAGTTTTTTGAACTGAATTACCAGATTGAACCGCAACTAGATCTTGAGGAATGACTTCAATGGATTTGGGTGTTTCGGCTTGCTGTACGGGTTCATTTTTATCACAAGCCACTAAAAACATATTTAAGCAAAGTGCACTCATGATCAGGATAGAGCGCGGGGAAGGCATATTTAAATCATGAGAATGCGGTGCAGTTTGCATATGAGTCCTTTTAGCTGGCTATGGATCAAAACCACGGCTAGCTATTTGTATTTATTCAAGTGCTTTTAAACGGGCGATAATTTTGTCGTATTCTGCTTCCAGATTTCGATAGCGACTTTGTAAAGATTGAATATTTTCTTTCTGGGAAGCGAGATTTTTCTGGTTATTGTCTAATGTTGTTTTCAGGTGTGCCGGTGGGGTTTTACCTTTACGTAAATATTCACGTTCCTGACGCACAAACATGACCCGATCTTTTTGCAGTTGCTTCATTTGTTCTTGCTGAAAATCAATCTGTTTTTTTAACTGGACCAGGCTGTCATTCTTTTTCTGTAAAGCGGTCTGGCTATTGTTATAAGCACGCTTGAGTTTATGATCTTCGGCAATTCGCTGCGCCTGTTGGGCACGTTGTGGCGCTTGCCTGATATCCGCTTCGGCATTATAAGGACGGGCACGCTTAATCACCTGCATATTCTGGTCAAGTGCTTCATAGCCATAACGGATATGATTTGGCGTGACATTAGTACTGATATTGGCCACACCCTTGCTGTCATAATAACGATACCAAGTGGCTTTTTGCGGGAGTTGGTTACTACTCGCACACGTTAAGCTCACCTGTAACAGTAGCAGCACAACAACAATGAATTGACCAGTCATTTTATTTTTATCAATGACAGCAAGTTTTCTTAAAAACTGACTCATCATTGGCTCCCCGAATTTAAAGTTGACTAAATTACTTATTTTAAAGTAATAATCTTGTTATATTAGACTTAAATTTATCAATAAAAAACTACCGTTAGTCAAAAAAAAACCAATAATGATAAGAAAATGTGAAGCTGTTATTAAAAATAAATGATTTTGTCTACTTGTGTAGAAAATGTTCATTGATAATACAAGTGACTTTATGTTAAAAATGTTTATCGATCGTAATAAAATAATCCTATGAGCCTTATGGCATATAGTTTCTAAAATGGGAAGGGTTAAACAAATGGACGATAAATTCCAAAATCTAAAAATTATGGTTATTGATGACTCAAAGACCATTCGTCGTACTGCGGAAACTCTTCTTCAACGCGAAGGTTATGAGGTCATTACTGCAGTAGACGGTTTTGAGGCTTTGTCAAAAATTGCCGAAGCAAATCCAGATATCGTTTTTGTAGATATTATGATGCCGCGCCTGGATGGTTACCAAACCTGCGCCTTAATCAAAAACTCTCAGAATTACCAGAATATTCCTGTGATTATGCTATCAAGTAAAGATGGCTTATTTGATCAGGCCAAAGGTCGTGTCGTGGGTTCAGATGAATACCTGACTAAACCTTTTAGTAAAGATGAATTGCTAAATGCAATCCGTAACCATATTAGTGCTTAATATTTGATTTTTTTGGGGAATTGGCATGGCACGTATCCTAATTGTGGATGACTCACCGACAGAAACTTTTCGCTTTAGAGAGATTCTTTCTAAACATGGCTTTGAGGTGATTGAAGCAGCCAATGGCGCAGATGGCGTCACCATGGCACAGGCAGAATTGCCGGATCTGGTCCTGATGGATGTGGTTATGCCGGGCGTGAATGGTTTTCAGGCGACCCGCCAGATTGCACGTGGTGCAACGACCAAACACATTCCAATCGTGATTGTCAGTACCAAGGATCAGGCCACTGACCGTGTGTGGGGCAAGCGTCAAGGCGCAGCGGATTATCTAACAAAACCAGTCGATGAAAAACAATTAATAGATGTAATTAAGCAGCACCTCAATGCAGGATAAGCTCTATGGCAGCAAATGGATTTATCGAATTGCTTCGCATTGCGAAACGGGGGAATAAAAACTACGTTTCCAATGGCAATGAAGTTAACCGATGGTCGGGCATTGCTTTTGAGATGATGGGGCAATATTTTGTTGCCCCGCTGGGGGAAGTATCAGAAGTGATTTATCCCCCAAAATATACGCCAGTACCCAAGACGCAAGCATGGGTGTTGGGTCTGGCGAATATCCGGGGAAGACTTTTATCGGTTTCTGATCTGACGCAGTACGTATCAGGGCAGAGCAGTCAATTTTCACCCACTCAAAAAGTATTATGCATCAACCATAATGACCAGTATGTAGGTTTGGTCGTAGATCAAGTTTTGGGTATACAACATTTCAATAAGAAAAGTTTCTTTTCGAAGAAATCTGAATTGGATAAAAACTTACAAGAATATTGTCAGGGGTTTTTCCATCAGCACAACCAGCAGTGGCATGTGTTTTTATTCAGTCGTCTGTTGCAAAATCCAAAATTTATGAACGCATCTATAAAATTTATAAATTAAATGTCGCGCTCGAAAGTAAGCAAGGCGTCAACCGGGGAGAGGCTGCATGGGCTTTAAACTTAAAAAGAAAAATACAGGTGAGAGCACTGGCCGCAAGGGCGGTAATGCTTTTTTAGCTAAGATTCAAACGCAAGTAGATCAGTTATCACGTGTCTTCGGTGATAGTGAGAAATCAAAACCGCTGATCTATGGAGCAGTAGGCTGTCTTTTAGCCGCACTGATCACTTTATTGTATCTTTTTTATAGTGTTCCACGTACCAATGAACTCACTCAAAGTCTGGGTGATTTGCGTCTCCTCTCGCAAACGATTTCGCGCCAAGCGACTGAAGCGACAGCTTCGGGTACGCCTGAGGCCATGAAGAACCTGACTGATTCGCAAAAAGCTTTTGCTGAAAACCTTGAGACAGTTAAAAGTATTCACTCTAACAATGATGCTTTGCAAGCTGTTGATAAACAGTGGACAGAAGTATCCAGCAGTATTGATCTGATTACCTCGCAACAAAAGATTATTAACCAGTTATACGACACCAACATCGCGATTGGTGAAGCGATTCCGGGGATTCAGGCGGAATATAACTTGATGGTCGACCAGATGGCACGTCAAGATATGCCATCGAACCAGGTGGTTATTGCCAAAAACCAGGTATTCATTGCAGAACGTATCTTACGTTCAATCAGTTTGGTACTGACAGGTAATGATGGTTCACGTGAATCTGCGGATGACTTCAGTGCCGATACCGAAACTTTTGGTTCTTATCTGAATGCACAGTTAAATGGTTCTGCTGAACTGGGTGTACAGCGTATTGCTGATCCAACCCTGCGTGAATCTCTGGAAGGCATCAAGGCTGAATATGATGACGTACTGGAATCTGCATCAGCGATTATTCTGAAAAACTCTACACAGATCGTAAAAGTTCGTCAGGCAGCCGCATCTATTTTTTCTCAATCTGATGTGCTTTTGGACAACCTGAATAAATTATCGGGTAACTCAGGTCTTAAAACGGTTGTTCCGGCAGTCCTTCTGATCGCATTATTAGTCGGTTTCTTGCTGTGTGTATTCAAGTTACTTTCTCTGCGTGGCTTGTCGGATAAGCAGCGTGTAGGCCGTTTACAAGAAGAATATGACCGTAACCAGAATGCGATTTTACGTTTACTGGATGAGATCGCCGATCTTGCAGACGGTGACTTGCGTTCATATGCAACAGTATCTGAAGACTTTACTGGTGCAATTGCCGACTCGATTAACTTTGCGATTGACCAGTTACGTGACCTGGTATCGCGTATTACTGAAACTTCACAAGAAGTTGCGCAATATACTGCAACTACACAAAGCATTACCAACCAGTTAGCTGAAGCATCTGAGCATCAGGCACAAGAAATTGCTGGTGCTTCTGCAGCGATTAACGAAATGGCACTGTCGATTGACCAGGTATCTGCCAACGCCGATGAATCAGCGGTGGTAGCAGAGCGTTCAGTACAAATTGCTGCAAACGGTGCGGATGTCGTACATCGCTCGATTGAGGGTATGGACACGATTCGTGAACAGATTCAGGAAACTTCAAAACGTATTAAACGTTTGGGTGAATCTTCTCAGGAAATTGGTAACATCGTAGCCTTGATTAACGATATTGCTGACCAGACGAACATCCTGGCATTAAACGCAGCAATTCAGGCATCGATGGCCGGTGAAGCAGGTCGTGGTTTCGCGGTCGTAGCCGATGAAGTACAGCGTCTTGCGGAACGTTCAGCTTCTGCAACGAAGCAGATTGAAGGCCTGGTAAAAACCATTCAAACGGATACGAACGAAGCCGTTATTTCGATGGAACAAACTACATCGGAAGTTGTACGTGGTGCGAACTTGTCTAAAGATGCCGGTGTAGCACTAGATGAGATTCAAACAGTATCGAACAACCTTGCGAAACTGATTGCGAACATTTCTGATGCTGCGAAACTGCAGTCAGCATCTGCAGGTCATATTGCGACCACGATGAATGTCGTACAGGAAATTACCTCGCAAACCACCAGTGCAACCTTCGATACAGCACGTTCAGTATCTGAACTGGCAAACATGGCCGATGCATTACGTGAATCTGTATCTGACTTTAAACTACCAGAATAAAGTCAGACATGATGGGGAAATGTGTCTTGACCGCGGTTGAGACACATTCAGAAAATACAGATAAAGCCTCGACAAGATGTACTTAACTTCATACGTTAGGTATCGCGTGACGGTCACAATTAAGTTTGAGCGCCCTTCTTGGCGGCATAACGTAAGAAGCATGAGCTATGAAAGAAATATTAAAAAATTTAGTTGAAACGACAACGCTTCCTGAAGATAGTTATCTTGACCAAGATGCAGAAATTCTTGAAATTTTTGTTGAGGAAATCGAAGAGATCTTCGTTGAGTTAAATGCTTTATTTCCAGAATGGTTGAGCAATCCAGATCATCAAGAAAATCTGAAGACCATTCGCCGCCATTTTCACACCCTGAAAGGTTCAGGCCGCATGGTCGGGGCAAAATCGGCAGGGGAAATGGCCTGGGCGGTTGAAGATACCTTAAACCGGGTTTTGTCCGGTTCGATTCAGCTAACACCGACGGTGCAAAAATTTGCCCAAGCGGTACTGAATGTCTATCAATATGCTTTATATCCAAAATTCAAACATGTACAGCAATTGGATCTCGATCTGCGTCCAATGGTGCTGTTGGGACAACAATTACAACAACAAATTTCGCCTGAACCTGCATTGGAAGAATTACTGGCATTGGCAGATCATTTGACCGCTGAAGGTCAGATGACAGGTCTTGAGCTTGCAGACAATGAGCCAAGTGAAGTTGAGCTAACAATAGCGCCAGTAGAAGTACCGGTTCGCAGTGATATCGAAGAAACTGTAGCGATCTTTATTGAAGAAGCAGAAGAACATCTGGAAACGATTGCCACCTTCCTTCGCACTGAAGATGAAAAATCACAAGATTATAATGCGCTGATTCGTGCGATTCATACCTTGCGCGGCAGTTCATCGATGGCGCAGATTGACCAGATTTTTGAGGCCAGCTCTAAAGTAGAGCATCTGTTCAAAACCTTGCTACAAGATGAAATTGTCTCAACCTCAAAAGAAACCGCTTTACTGATTCAGTATGCTGAGTTTGTCAGTGACTATCTGCATTTGCTACGTCAGGGCAATACTGCAAAACTGGATGCGGTATATGCCACCTTTGAGCGTGTCTGGAATAATTATGGCTTTGCAGTTATTGAAACCAATAGCATTCAGACGCAAGGCTTGGTGTCCAAACTGGTTGAGTTGGATATTGATCTGTTATTGGATGCCGAGTTTGAATTTGATAAACGTGCCCAAGTCGATTATCCGGAATATATTCAGGCACTCAGCCAGCAGGCTGCAGAATTGCTGGCACATACAGAAAGCCGGGCAGCCCAAGGAATTCATGAATTCACTGCCGATCTGAAATCGGCTTATGATGCGCTACTTGAAAAGCCAGTGCTGCTAAACAGTGATTATGCTTATGAGCTGTTCGCACAGGCACACCAGGAATTTATTCATTTATTTGATACCCTGGCCGCAGGACAGCGCGTCATTCTGAATGATGAGATTCAAAAAATACTCAGTGAACTGTCTGCATTTGTGCAGCAGGATCTCGAGATATTTGCTGAAGATATTAGTAATCAGAATATTGAGCTAAGCTCAGAGGCCACACAAGTGGCTGAAACTGTCGCGCCTGGCAGTGTCGATTTTGCTGGTTTGAGTCAACGCATCGCTGCAGATCGTCAGCAGCAGCAAAGTACTGAAACCAACCGTGATTTTGATGAAGAATTATTAAGTATCTTCCTGGAAGAAGCGGATGAATTGCTCGCAGGCATTGATGAAGATCTGAATACCTGGAGCAAAAAACAGGATGATACGACTTCACTGAACAATCTGATGCGTCATTTGCATACCTTAAAAGGTGGTGCAAACATGATTGCAGCTTCGCATATCGGTTTGATTGCGCATGAACTGGAAAGTATTTATGAGCGTGTGATCCGTCAGCAAATTGCCGTGACACCTGCTTTAATCCAAATTATTCGCCTAGTACAGGACAACATTTCCGATCGTATTCAATCGATTCGGGAAGACGGTATTGATTATCCTGCACCAGAAGCGATTGCGATTTTGCAAAATATTCAGGCGCTGGTTTCTGGGCAAGCTGTTGCTGCTGTTGAAAGTACGGGCGCTGTAGTTGAAGTTGCAGAGGTCGAAGCGACATCAATTTCTGAGCCGCAACTTGAAGAATCCACAGCGACTCAACAGCCTGCGACTGATCTGGCTGAAGCTGAAGAATTACTGGAAATCTTGGAATCTCCTAAGCCTATTGAAGACACACCAGTAGAACGTTCTGAAGAAGACGAGCTGAAATCGATTGTTGAAGAATCTTTCCTCGAAGAATCCGAAGAGATTCTGGCGAATGCCGAGAAGCTCCTCAATCAATGGTTTGATCAGCGTAGTGACCGTAGTTTATTGCTGCAATTACAGCGTGCCGCCCATAGTATCAAGGGTGGCGCACGTATGATTGATGTTGAAGAAGTGGCCAGTATTGCCTATGAGCTGGAAACGACTTTCGAACAGTTTGCGGTCTATCAATTTAACTCGAATGCCTATGACGGCTTATTGCAGAAAACGCTGGTCTGGTTAAGACAGGCGATTTTCCAGCGCGACTATAGCGGCTTTGAGCCGCTTCACAGCAGTCTGAAAAAGATTGCTTATGTGGACGTTACTGCGCAATTGCCTGAGCGTCTGGCGAAAACAGATAATCTTGTAGTCAGCACCGACTTCGGCTTTGTTGAAGGTGATGGTACTGAACCGCCACAGATGATGGGTGAATGGGCGAATAGCGGTACCAGCGATAGTAATAACGAGATGATCCGTATCTCTGCTGATCTGGTCGAGAAGATGATTGACCTGTCCGGTGAGAACTCGATTAACCGTTCGCGTATCGAGATGGACCTGGGTCAGCTAGGCAATACCCTGAACGAGATGGAATTGGCGATCAAACGTCTTGCTGATCAGTTACGTCGAATGGAAGGCGAGCTGGAATCACAGATTATTGCCAAACATGGTTCAGAGAACTCGCGCTATGCCGACTTTGACCCGCTGGAAATGGACCAATATTCGTCGCTCAACCAGCTGTCCAAGTCACTTGCAGAATCAGCATCGGATTTGGTCGACTTCAAGAGTACGCTGGCCGACAAGATTCGCGAAACTGAAGGACTGTTATTGCAACAATCCCGTATTCAGGCCGAGATTCAGGAAAGTCTGATGCGTACCCGTCTGGTTCCGTTTGACCGGATGTTGCCGCGTTTACAGCGTATTGTGCGTCAAACCTCGACCACCTTGAACCGTCCTGCAGAACTGATCGTACAGAATACCGAAGGTGAACTGGATCGTAATATTCTCGAGCGTCTGGTCACACCATTTGAGCATATGCTGCGTAATGCGATTGACCATGGCCTGGAAGATACGGCAGATCGTATCGCACTGAACAAGCCGGAAGTGGGTTCGATTGTCTTGAACATCAGCCGCCAGGGAACCGATGTAATTGTATCCTTTAGTGATGATGGTAAGGGGATTGATGCAGAGAAGATTCGTGAAAAAGCGCTGAGTCTGGATCTAATCAAAGCGGATCAAGTCATTGATCAGGAAGAAATCCTGCAATTTATCTTCCATCCTGGTTTCAGTACCGCGAAAGCAGTGACCCAGATTTCTGGTCGTGGTGTCGGTCTGGATGTGGTACAAAGCGAGATCAAATCACTGGGCGGCCATGTGTCAGTGAGCTCGGAACTGGGCAAGGGTACGGTCTTTACGATTCGCGTACCGACGACCGTAGCGGTCAGCGATGCCTTGATGGTGAAAGTGGGCGATCAGCAATATGCGATTTCTCTGGCGCAGATTGACCGAATTGTGCGTATTGCACCGACCACATTGGAAAGCTATTTCAACAGTAAAGATGACTATTTCAAGATCGATGGCGCAAACTATAAGCTGCGTTATCTGTCTGAGTTTGTTGGCAACCAGCCGATTCCACGTCTGAATAATGTTGGTCATTCATTGCCGGTGCTGTTGATTAAAGGTAATAGTGGTCAAACCATTGCCTTGCTGGTCGATCAGTTGGTCGGTTCACGAGCGCAGATTGTAGTAAAACCGATTGGACAGCAGTTTGCCAACGTCGGGGTAGTGGCCGGTGCCACGATTCTGGGTGATGGTCAGGTCTGTCTGATTCTCGATGGACAGAATGTTGCCCGCCAGATTCAGGCGACACAGCGTGTCAAACAGCTGAATGATCAGCGTGATGGTTCGCGTAATTCAAATGCACGTCGTCTGGTGATGATTGTCGATGACTCGGTGACTGTACGTAAAGTGACGTCGCGTCTGCTTGAACGTCAAGGCTATGATATTGTCACTGCCAAAGATGGCGTAGATGCGATCGAGCAGCTTGAAAACGTCAGACCGGATCTGATGTTGCTGGATATCGAAATGCCGCGCATGGACGGTTTCGAAGTGACCAATCTGGTTCGTCACCATGATATTCACCGTGACTTGCCGATTATTATGATTACCTCACGTACCGGTGAGAAGCATCGTGAACGTGCATTCAGCTTGGGCGTAACGCACTATATGGGTAAACCGTTCCAGGAAGCGGAACTGTTGGCCAATATC
Organism: Acinetobacter sp. AR2-3; assembly: GCF_001878775.1. Classification (NCBI taxonomy): domain Bacteria; kingdom Pseudomonadati; phylum Pseudomonadota; class Gammaproteobacteria; order Moraxellales; family Moraxellaceae; genus Acinetobacter; species Acinetobacter sp. AR2-3. The sequence continues at coordinate 114,893 of NZ_MJIQ01000037.1, read as the reverse complement.
CAGCAACTGATTGCTGAAAAACAGAGGTAATATATGAGTCAGACCAATTCAAGCAATAAAATGGCTGATCAGATTAGCCAGCAGGAACTTCAGCATCTGATTACGGTATCGACCGGATTTATTGATGCCTATATTATTGATTGTCATGGCAAAGATCCGATGTTATTGCCACAAAACATTGTCCTGTCAGCACTGGATAGCAATACTCAGGTCAAAACTGTAGAATGGCATGAGGCACAGTTACCGGTCTATGCAGTGAATGATCCGTCACGTCAAAATGGGGTGGCACTGGTGATTGAGGGGGATGAAATTACTCAGCGCTTTGCCTTGATGTGCAATGAAATGCCGAAAACCATCCGGATTCGTATTTCCGAAGTGGTCGATGTCGATCAGCCGGTGAATGATCCTGCCATCTTTCAATATGTGCGCATGAACGAACAGCTGTTCCATATTCCGAATATGACCAATATTCAGGCTACAATCGGGCTGTAATCCAGGCTATAAAATATAAAAAAGGAACTCCATGGAGTTCCTTTTTTATTGCGTTATGAATTTACTTAATTGGCAAGTAAATTCACGAGAATCTGCTCATAGATTTCAGCCAATGGCTCTAAGTCTGCAATATCGACATGTTCATTGATCTGATGAATCGTGGCATTCAATACGCCAAGTTCCAGTACCTGTGCGCCGGTAGGGGCAATGAAGCGACCATCTGAGGTGCCGCCCGAAGTCGAAAGTTCGGTTTCAGTTCCTGTTACATTCAGAATCGCAGTTTTAGCTGCATTCACCAGTTCACCGACTGGCGTCAGGAAAGGTAAGCCAGATAAAGTCCAAGAAATGTCATAGTCCACGCCATGACGATCCAGAATTTCCAGAGTACGTGTTTTGAGTTCTTCCGCGGTCACTTCAGTTGAATAGCGCCAGTTGCACAATAGGTTCATGGTGCCGGGAACAACATTGGTTGCGCCTGTACCCGAATTGATATTGGAAATCTGGAAGGTCGTCGCCGGGAAATATTCGTTGCCATGATCCCAGACTGTGTCGCACAGTTCAGCAATGGCTTTAGAAGCGGTATGAATCGGATTCACGGCCAGATGCGGATAAGCCACATGACCCTGTTTGCCTTTGACTGTAAGGTTGGCATTTAATGAACCACGACGGCCATTTTTGACAATATCGCCCAGTTTATTAGTACTTGACGGTTCACCGACCAGACACCAGGTAATTTTCTCATTACGCGCTTCCAGTGTTTCAATCACTTTCACCGTGCCGTTAATCGATGGACCTTCTTCATCTGAAGTAATCAGGTAGGCAATCGAACCTTTGTGATTCGGATATTTTTCAACAAAACGTTCTGTTGCAACTACCATGGCTGCCAAAGCCGTCTTCATGTCGGCACTGCCACGACCATAAAGTTTGCCTTCACGGATTTCTGGTAAAAAAGGATCTGAGTTCCAGGCATCCAGATTCCCCGTTGGCACGACATCGGTATGGCCAGCAAAACAGAAGACCGGACCTTCTGTGCCTTTGCGTGCCCAGATATTATCTACATCTTCAAAGCGCATGGATTCAATGTTGAAACCAATCTTCTTTAAACGTTCAGCCATGATGTTCTGGCAGTCATGATCAATCGGTGTGACAGAAGGCTGACGTAATAGTTGCAGGCTTAAATCGAGGGTAGCGGAAGAGCTCATACGGTATTCAACAGTCGATAATTTTTTCGGTTCTATAATAGGCGAATATAGGCTTGAATGTGAACGACTGATATAAAAAAACCCTATCTGGGATAGGGTTCTGTGAGCGTTTAGGAAAAAACTAGTTTTGACGGATTTCGTCAGAGGTTTTTTCAGCAGTATTGGTTACCGCATCGCCAGCCTTAGACACATCTTTGCCCATGCCTTTTACAGTGTTACAGCCAGTCAATACAAAAGCCATCATTAATGAAGCAGCAAGAATTTTTTTCATCATCATCTCCGTATAATCAATAATAAAATTATTATGATGTGGGACTTAGAGTAGAAAATATACGCGCTAAAAAATATGTGGTTTTCATAGTGCTTCGGTTAATAAATGTAATGCATTATAGGGGTTTATGCGATGGATGCTGGATCAGCACCGGATTGCGATACATATAAAAGTCATTGCTATCGTCCATCTTATAGAGGCCATCTGTCCACCAGATCGCAGCTGAACTGCTCGGCCGGGCTTGCGGATAAATCCATTCATGTCGTTGCAGGCGATAGAAAGCGTGCTGTGCAGCAGGAATATGTTGTCCCCATAAACCCAGACGACGCTCGGTATTGATCCATGAGGGAATTGGCTGATCGGCATGATGTGTAGGCAAATACAGCTGTCCCTTGAGGACGCAAAAACGTTTTTGAATGGGATGCTGCAAAGCCTCATCAAACTGGAATTGTTTTTGCGTGAAATGCTTCATTTTTCTGATTAAAGTATCGGTGCGGTTCAGGCCATACCAATGCGGCAGGCTAAAATCGGCTTCGGCCAGATAATATTTCAGTGCTACTTCCCAATGTTCAATCTGTCCTGTATCGGTATTTAATAACAGAAAATCCAGCTCACCCAAGGTCTTGGCACCCTCAATTTTTTGCAGACTATGACCAAGCAGCTGATACGGATGATAGGCATCATCGAGTAACCAGAACCAGATCAGCATTTCAAAGCGCAGCCCTAAACGCGTACTTTTCAGTTGCTGCACAAATTCGATTAATTCTTCTGGATGCTGATCAAGAAACTCTAAACGTGGATGGTAACGGTTGAGATAGTGCTGCCAGGCCTGGCTTTCATGCAGTTCAAAGTAATATATAAGCTCAAGTTCATCTGGAATATGGAACAGGATATTCGGACTGCCGACAGCGAACGCCAGTTGCCGCACCAGAGGATGTTGATAACGTTGCCATGCTTCTACAAGATTTTGGTTTAAATTGGAAAAGGGCATAGTACAACCTGTGAAAAGTGCAGAAATACAACGGACAGTATCGGAAAACGCTTTATACTACCTGAATTCTGCGGCTAGGGTTGATGTATGAAAGTGTTGTTTTGGCGAAGTCTGGTGGTGCTGTTTGTGATCCTGGGCTTTATCGGTGCAATCCTGCCGGGTATGCCAACAACGGTCTTTTTGATTCTGGCGGCCTGGGCGGCATCCAAAGGCTGGCCACAAATGGATGACTGGTTATTGAATCATCCCAAATATGGTCCGACCTTAAGAGATTGGCGTGCCCACGGTACTGTACCGCGTAAGGCCAAATGGCTGGCCAGTATCATGATGCTGATCAGCGGGATCATCATGCTGTTTACTACTGCACCCTTGGCCGTAAAAGCCTTTACCAATATTACGATGCTGATCGTCGCGATCTGGTTATGGCGACGCCCTGAACCGAATCAGATCCTTATTCAGCAAAATACAGTTGACCCAGAAAAGACAGATCTACCAACAGCGCCATCTGAAGATAATCAGTTAAACCCTATAAAGCCAAATAAAATAGAGTCTGAGAATAACAAGTCATGAATACCTTGCATCTGGATCAAGCCGATATCCTGATTGATCTTGCCCAACAAAAACTGTATCTGCCCCGTCTAAACAAGCAATATCTGATTTCCAGTGGCAAAAATGGCATTGGTGAAACTGAAAATAGTGGCAAGACTCCTCGTGGCTGGCACAAGATTGCTGAAAAGTTTGGTCAGAATGCTCCCTTAAATAGTGTATTTGTCGCACGTCAGGCGACGGGTGAAATTTATAATCCCCAATTGGCGGCAGAATTCCCGCAGCGGGACTGGATCCTGACGCGCATTTTATGGCTGAGTGGCCTTGAAGCTGGTTTTAATCAAGGCGAGGGCTGCGATACCTATCAGCGTTATATCTATATTCATGGCACACCAGAAACTGAAAAGATGGGAGAGCCGCTGTCGCACGGCTGTATCCGTATGCGTAATCCGGATGTCGCTGAATTATTTGACCTGATCAGTGAGAATGCACTGGTTTATATCTCTGAACAGGAATTGGATCTGGAAATGCTGAATGTTCAACGCACTGAATAACATAACGGATCGACTTAAAGTCATGTGAAAATGATTTTGTTTTTATAGGCTGAATCTGCTTGGTGGAGACAGCAGAAAAGATTGATTAATCTGATCCCGATCGTATTTTTATCGCATGGAATGGGTTAAATGATTATTTGAAGCTTAGATTTACTGGCATTTTCTGAATAAAAATAAATGCCAGTTGCAAGATTACATGAACACAACGTCGAGTATTTTAAAGCTTTGTATAATCCTTAATCAGAATTGCAATACATCGTATGGTTAAGACTGAAACTTCGCAGGGTAAAACACAAAATTTCGCTTCAATTTTGATTTTGAAAATTAAAAAATTTCGGTAGAGACTTAAAAAATAAACAAAAAGTGTTGTTTTTTTTAACAAACAACCTATTTTTTAATCACTCACACCTAAAAAGTGGAAAACATTCCGAAAAGCGTTTGACAGGCTGTGCAGATTCTCTATAATGCACCCATCAAACGATGATAGACGTTTAGAAAGGGCGCTTAGCTCAGTTGGTAGAGCGTCTGCCTTACAAGCAGAATGTCGGCGGTTCGATCCCGTCAGCGCCCACCAAGCTCTTTCATGTTGAGACCTTATAGTTGCAGCGGTAGTTCAGTTGGTTAGAATACCGGCCTGTCACGCCGGGGGTCGCGGGTTCGAGCCCCGTCCGCTGCGCCACTTTAAGATCTTGATTTTCGTTTGCCACAATAGCGACATTGTGTAAATGCAGCGGTAGTTCAGTTGGTTAGAATATCGGCCTGTCACGCCGAGGGTCGCGGGTTCGAGCCCCGTCCGCTGCGCCATTTATACGATAGACCTTTTGAGGGCGCTTAGCTCAGTTGGTAGAGCGTCTGCCTTACAAGCAGAATGTCGGCGGTTCGATCCCGTCAGCGCCCACCAGATTCTTTTGCGATGCAGCGGTAGTTCAGTTGGTTAGAATACCGGCCTGTCACGCCGGGGGTCGCGGGTTCGAGCCCCGTCCGCTGCGCCATTTCAAAAGAAATTAAATTGAGGTCCCTGAGCCTGAATTTAATAAACTAAAGATTGACACTCTTTATCAGGGCGCTTAGCTCAGTTGGTAGAGCGTCTGCCTTACAAGCAGAATGTCGGCGGTTCGATCCCGTCAGCGCCCACCAGATTCTTACGATGCAGCGGTAGTTCAGTTGGTTAGAATACCGGCCTGTCACGCCGGGGGTCGCGGGTTCGAGCCCCGTCCGCTGCGCCATCCTAAGATGAGAAGCTTGGATTCCTGAGATCTGAGTTTTCAAGATACCAAGACTATATTCCTTGTTGGTCTTGCGTCATTTAAAACAACACTGTTGTTTTCTCAGGGCGCTTAGCTCAGTTGGTAGAGCGTCTGCCTTACAAGCAGAATGTCGGCGGTTCGATCCCGTCAGCGCCCACCATATCTTCTTGCTTCAACGCTATTTATTCCTTAGAATCTGATTCTATTATAATAATATTAAGATTTCACGACCATGAGAAATCCCTATCAGCGCAAAGCCGCGACCAAATCCCAAAAAACTGCTTTCGATCCTCAACAGCTTTATAAGCAATATATTGAAGCCATTGTTGCCAATGCTGGCATTTTTGCACTCTACCAAGATGGCTGGGCCTTATGTGCCACGCCGACCGGACAACGCGCATTTGCCTGCTGGCAAAGTAAAGGTCTGGCTCGACTGCTGATTAAAGACAATTGGGCAAATTACGAGATTCAGGAAATTGGTCTCAAGGATTTTGTAGAGAAAGTCATTCCCTTTTTACGTCAGGAAAGTACCATTGTTTCGCTTGATCTGACCCCAGAAGGGCAGAATATTCTGGTAGCACCCGAAAAATTATTACTCGATATTAAAAATTATCTGTATCAGATTTATGTGCAAAAGCCGGAGTTGTTCAAAAATCCGGATATGCCTTTGCCTAGGCAGATCCGTTTAAATTAAATTTATTGTTTTTAAAACAGCTTGTTTATTGGAACAATGAATATTCATTCAGTAGCCACCCACTAATCAAGGCAAAATATTCGCGTAGCCATGAATTATAACGAATATTTTGAGGTGTGCTGGCACTCAGACTGATCACTTGCTGATAGCCCTGATGTCTGGCAATGGCACGGGCACGAGGGCTGTGAAAATCGCTGGTGACAATCGCAATTGGCTCATTTCGATGAATATGTTGCTGCTTTAAGATTGCCTGAGAATATTGCAGGTTTTGTTGGGTACTTCTGCTTTGATCTTCTAGGCTAATGGGGTTGTTGAGCTGCGGATAGTTCGTATGGATATAACTTTGCATGACTTCAGCTTCGCTCTGTCTCTCCCAGAAATTTCGTCCACCGGTCATAATGATTAAAGTGTTCGGATATCGTTCTGCATATTTTGCTGCGGTATCCAGACGATTTTTTAAGATGGGTGAGGGCTGACCCTGATTAATACCACTACCTAATACTAAAATCGCTGCAGCAGGTCGTGCCGGAATAGTCGGGTTGATTGACATCTGGATATAAGCGAAGAAAGCCGCGACACTGATGATCCAGAATAGAAATCCGCCCCAGAGACTGTTCCAGAACAAGGTTCTGAATCGGGAATTCTGTTTCCAGCGCTGAATAGATGAAAAAAACAAGGCATACAGGATGAATGCCATCCCAATGAGGACCGATAGGGCAATAGCAAAATGCCTCTGACCTTGGCTCAGTAACCAGACGCTATTGATACATAGAATCAAGCCACAGATCAGGCTGAAACTTCGTTTAAATTGATTGAGCATTCAGGGTTCCTTTTTTCTTATTCTTATTATTGCTTTTACATCTTCAATAAAAACCGGGCCATTGAGCCCGGTTTTTAGCATATCAGGTTATCTTAGTATACATCACGGCGATAACGTCCATCCAAGCGTAATTGATCTAGCATTGTTTCACCGAGAATCTCGGTCAGGGCTTCATCCACATCGCTAGCCATACCATTGATGCTACCGCAGACATAAATGACTGCACCTTGAGCAATCCAGGCTTTTAGCTCTTCAGCCTGTTTGCGCAGTTTATGGTGTACATAGACTTTTTCCTGCTGGTCGCGCGAGAATGCAAGATCGAGACGTTTCAGGGTTCCCATTTGCAGCCAGGCCTGAATGGTTTCTTCAAAGAAGAAGTCGTGTTCACGCTGACGTTCACCGAAAATCAGCCAGTTCTGGCTATAGTCCTGACGGTTACGCGCACTGAGCAGACTTAATAGTCCCGCAATACCGGTACCATTACCAATACAGATAATCGGGCGGTTGTCATCAATCAGGTGGAAAGAGTCATTGCTGCGAATACGTAGGGCAATTGGCGCATTCAGTGCCGCATGCTGGGTCAGCCAGCCTGAACCCAGACCGAGATTACCACTAGCATCGGTTTGCTGACGTACCACCAAGCGTAAAACTTGCTGGCTTGGAATACTGGCAATCGAGTATTCACGTGTTGCCAAAGCCGGTAATTGCGTGAGGAGCTGATCCAGAGAATCAAAAGGTTCAGCCTGAGTCAGATCACGATCCCAGAGTGCCTGTTCAATATTCTGTTGCATAGAAGGTACTTGTGTACCCGCTGTAATCTGGTGCTTTTGCATAAATGCATGAATACGTTCTGGGCTATTCCCTGGTTGAACCTCGGCAATATCACCTGCTTGCCAGACGGCTTCATGCTCAGGGGTCAGTTCGATATTGAAGGCAGGCGCACCCAGACTACCCGGATTGAGGACTTCACGTTTACTCAAACTCCAGCGATCAAAGGTCTTATCGATATTCATCGCTTGTAGCTCAAGTCGAGTGACTTGTGCCAGTGCACTATTCCATTGCTGGATATGCTCGTTATTGGCATTGTCCACTTCAATCGTATTGAATAGCTGCTGGGCACCATTCTGTTTTAACCACTGATCGATACGGTGGCCAAAACTGCAATAACTGTCTGGATATTCCTGAGAACCTAAGGCCAATACAGCATAACTTAAATGACTGAGATCAGCTTGAGCAGACAGGATTTTTTTCTCAAAAGAAGAAGCCAGATCCGGTGCTTCGCCCGTGCCATAGGTACTGGCAACAAATAATACCTGTTCAGTTTGCTGTAAATCGGCAAGCGTCAGCTGTTGTACCGGCTTGACGGTTACCGGTTGACGCGCTTCCTGCAGGGCAGTTGCTGTACGCCAAGCCAGCTGCTCAGAAACCCCTGTTTGTGACGCATACGCGATGAGCCACGGTTTGGCATTTTCATCCAAGTTTACTAGAGTTGCACCCTGACGTGCTGCCAGCGTTAAGCGTTTCTGTTTGCGACGTTTCAGATAGAGCATCCAGCCGGTTACGAAGAATAATGGCATCAACAAGGCTGCGACCATGACAAGGAACTGATAGATCGGGCCGAAGAAGCTGCCACGATGCACCGGTAACATGCTGCTCATGATCTTTTCATTGAGCTTTTTATCTTCATACAGCTCAACTTCGGTAAATTCAGCTGTCTGGTAATTATAAGTAGCGCTGTTTCGTGCACGTTCATGCTGAGCGACCGGATCAACAAAGCTCAGTTGCATTTCACCATCCGGTTTTTTCGGAAGGTTAAACGTTACGGTAGAATACTTATCTGAAAATTCAGTGTTAAAGCCAATCCAGCTCTGGTCTAGCGCACGGACAGTAGCTTCAGGGCTGAGACTTTCATGGCCTTCACCACGAGTACCGCGTTCGCCACCCTGGCGGCCTTCGCCTCGTGTCTCACCTTCGGCACGCGGACCATGTTCACCGCCTGGACGTCCTTCACCACGATTATTGCCGGCATTGGCCTGCATTTCCGGTTGTGGGCGTTCCACACCCAGCACTTTAAACATGCCGTTGCGCCACCAGTCATAAGACCAGTACAGACCGGTACAGGCCAGAATCAGGTAGAAAATCACCACCCAGGTTCCCACAACAGCGTGCAGATCCCAGATAAAATTACGGCCTTTCAGCTGAGGTTTTACAAAGAACCATTGCTTGATCGAATGACGTTTCGGCCAGCGCAGGTACAGACCTGACAAGACAAAAAAGATCAGCATCAGGGTACAGGCACCGGTAATCTGCTTACCCACCGGGCCAACCGTCAAATTACGATGCAGTTGCTGAACAAACTGGAAAAATTCCCGACCCTTAATCTCTGGCAAGACTTCCGCAGTATACGGGTTGATCATAATATTCTGACCACGCCGTGCACCTTCTTTGGCGACATTTACGGTACTCGAAGCACTTGGATCTTGCGCTACGGTAATGCTGTTGATCTTCATGTCAGGCGCAGTACGGTTAAAGTGCTGATACAGCTCGGCAGGCGTGAGTTTGTCACGTTGCTGAACCTGAACCGTATAACTGTCGCTATTCATCCATTTTAATATTTGTTGTTCATAGGAATAGATTGCGCCAGTGACCCCCATTATCGAGAGGATTAAACCTGCTGTAATCCCCAGAAACCAGTGGATTTGGAAAAATGTCTTTTTAAACATGGTCGTCAGATTAAGGGTGAGATCTATAAAAGTGGCAAAATTATAACTGAAGTTTAAGCCGGAATTATAGGTGTTGAGGATAATATTTATTCTCATTATCATTTATTATTTTAAGATTAAAAAAACCTCCATGCCGGGGCAGGAGGTTTTTCACTAAAGAAAGAACAGTTTAGATTTGTTTTGCTGCGCCGACTTCTGCTTCCAGATGCTTGCGAATCGTGGCGAAAGAGAAGTTTTTGCTGTCCAGACGTTTCGGCAGGATATACGCACCTTGCTGGCCTTTTACCTTGAAATTGACCAACATGAATTCTGGTGTGTTATACCATTCATAGATGTCTTTCCAGCTAATCGCGCCAACACCTTCTTGCATGCCCATTTTCTGGCGCATCACGATGCCATGTGGTTGCACGCCCAGGCGAACACCCTTGATTTCCTGTACCGGAAATTCATTCATCTTGCGTTTAACATACCATTCCAGACCAAAGGTACGGATCAGGTAATACAACACCACACAGACAATGGCTACCCAGCAGAATATAGTTGAATAGTTCTTCAGGAGCAGAATGCCCAGAATAGAAAGTGCAACAACAGCACCCATGATCAGCCATGCTTTCATGCCAATTTTATTGGTACTACGCCAGATCACCAGCTGAGCATGACGCTGCTCGGCTTCTGAGATTTCATAGTTCACAGGCTGTAGGGTATAAGCGTATAAATTTTTCGCGGTCATAATGAAATTAGCAGATTTTAAACTGTAAAAAGTTTAGCACTAATTGTACCAATTCAGTGAGTATATTGTTCCAAAATCAGTCAAATTATAATGAACCTAATTCAGTTGCCTGTTCATCACGCTCATGACTCAAACTTTGTTTCAGTTGGCTCAACTGCTTTAAAATGCTGAACATTAAAGACAGTTGCTGCAAAATGATCAGGGATTTCTGATCTTGCTCCTGATCTTGAGCCAGGCGCTGGCGAATATGGGGAATCATATTTTGCGCACTTAAATCGGGCATTTCATCTCGTAGCAATGCACCACGAATGTTCTCAAGAGCTTTGTCTAGTAAATTCAGAATGTCCTGATCTTCAATTTTTTCCCGGTGTGCGCCCAGTGCGGCAATATAACTGATAAAAGTATGGTTCAGGCACAGGAACTCAAAGGCCAGCGATTTTTGTACCGGATCAATATCCGGTTCAGTGGCCAGTGTCGAAATCAGTGAAGCCACCTCGGCATCGGTATTGTGGGCAGCACGGCGCACAATCCGATATTTCAGGCCATTATTACGTCCTGACTTATACTGCTCGATCACTTCACTCAAATAATCCGCTTCTGCCTGCAAGCTGCGTTTGATACTGCGTGGCAAACGCCGGAACTTCCAGTCCGGAAAAATAAAGCTGACGCCGAACCAGGCAATCGCACAGCCAATCAAGGTGTCGATCATACGCGGAATGGCCGCGGCATAGCCCATACCGTCCAGATTGAAGTTGATCAGCGCTAAAATCGTGATAAAGGCGGTAGCCTGTGCATACTGTTTACTGCGCAATTCAAAGAACAGAATCCCACTAAATACCAGAAGTAATAATTGTCCTTCGATGGATGGCACAAAATACAGAATGGCATAACCGAGAATAATCCCGACCAACGTACCGACAATACGCAGACGTAAACGGCGTTTGGTGGCGTTAAAGTTTGGCTGGCTGACAAAAAGTGCGGTCAATAAAATCCAGTAACCATATTCAATATTACTGACCTGTACGAAGATATAGCTGATCAGCAGCACAATCGACAGGCGGATGGCATGCCGGAACAGCACCGATTCTGGGGTCAGATGCTGTTTAATCCGAATCTTGATGTCATCCCAGCCTTTCAGGTCATCATCTCTAAGCTGGTTTTCGATATGTTTGAAACGCTCGGACTTGATACTTTGCTCGGTTTCCAGGTTGCGTAACTGAGCATCAATCGATTTCAGGTTTTGAAACAGCGCAAATAAGGAATTGATCCAGACCTGATCATACTGCTGCTCCTGACGTAATTTATCTAGCGACTGTCTCAGGTTATCAAAGGCATGCTTGAAGCGCTGGTTATGCACATAAGGTTTGCGCATTAGCAAACTTTCACTCAGGTCCTTACAGGCTTTGCCCTGAATTGACATGATGCGCTGGAAGCGGAACAGGATATCGCTATGCTGGAAAATCTTGGCCAGTTTCTGATAATCAATATGCGCTGAATCAGCACGTTCATGAATATCCTGCGCCACAAAATAATATTGCAGGCTGCGACGGGTATCTTTTTGCCCACGGTCGCCTTTCAGGCGAGTCAAAAGGGCAGTTTTCATCTCATTAAAAATCGCAATCAGTTTGCCATTTTCAAGCGAAAGTTCAATCATGCTCTGCTGATAGCTTTTTGGTGTCATGTCCACATCAAACAGATTGGATTTGGCATATAAAAAGTTACCGAGAGCAGAATAGGAAATGGCAAGCTTGTCTTGCGCCAGCCGGGCAGGGAAGGTCAGGAAACTGAGGGTCGACAGTAGACCGTACCACATCGCGCCGATGACCAATAAACCAGCCTGTTTATACCATTCATCAAACAGCTCAACCCCAAGCATGGCATAGACTGAAACCACCAGACAGCCATAGGAAATCGTGGCATAGCGCCTGCCAAGTGAACCCAGCAAAATTAGGGCAATACAGGACACAATTAAGGCCAAGGCAAACAGCAGGGGATAAGGAAAGAGCAGATATACGCCTACTGCCGTAATAAAGAAGCCAATGTAGGTGTAGAGCAGATTTAAAATCCGCACCGAAAAGCGGTCATCAATATCGCTTAAACCGGCTGCGACCACGCCTAAAGTCAGTGGAATTGTCATCAATTGTTGTCCCATAAAATAGGGAACAAAGGCGGTACCTGCAAATGCCGTCATCATGCGCAGGTTATACATCAAGGTCGTATTATAGGTGGTTTGCTTGAGACGAGTGAGCCAAGATTTCAAAGGTCGTCCTTTATACTGCAGTCTTAGAGCTGAATCTGAATAGGCTAATGAAAATAGTATATTTATATATCTTCATTTCAGGCTAAATCATACTATGCACTGTGTTAATTTGTCTGCATATTAACGCTTTAAATCTTCATGCTTATGACATCGAATAAAATAGTACAACAACCTTATGCCATGTCCTGGATTGTGTTGCTGGCGACACTGAGTGCACTCGGGCCTTTATCCATTGATATGTATCTTTCGGCCTTACCGGCCATGGCAGCAGATTTTGGTGTCAGTACCCAGATGGTTTCGAATAGCCTGCCGGCTTATTTCTTCGGTCTGGCGATCGGGCAACTGATTTATGGTCCGATTAGTGACCGGATTGGGCGTAAACCGCCAATGTATTTTGGGCTGTGTTTATACATTGTGGCAAGTTTACTGTGTGTCTTTGCGCAGGATGAATGGAGTCTGATCGCTGCACGGATTCTGCAAGCCCTCGGTGGCTGTGTCGGGGTGGTTATGGCACGCGCTGCAATTCGTGATCGTCTGGATATGCATTCAGCAGCTCAGGCCTTTGCCAGCATGATGATTGTGACCGCCATTGCGCCAATCATCGCCCCAAGTCTGGGGGCCTGGGTGTTGATGTTTTATGAATGGAACATGATCTTTGTGGTACTGATGGGCTGTGGTCTGTTGAGTCTGGCCTGTGTACATTTTCTATTTAAAGAAACCTTGGAACCAGAACGCCGTCTCAAACTGAACTTTCAACAGGTATTAAGTTTGTACCGTACTATTTTTCAGGATCCAAGCTTTCGACGCCCGCTCTATGCCGGTTGTTTCTCCGGTGCGGTGATGTTCTGTTATATCAGTGCTTCTTCGGCCATTCTGATGGATCGTTATCAACTGACCGAGCAGCAGTTTGCTTATGCCTTTGGTGCCAATGCCTTCGGGATCATGCTGTTTTCGACCTTGAATAAACGTCTGGCTGGGCGATTCTCGATATTGCAGCGTCTGAAAATTGGCACCTGTCTGCAGTTTGCTGGTGTATTAGGGTTAATCTTACTCGGCTGTCTGGACGTCGATTCTGTGTTCTGGGTGTTGTTAGGCATGTTTATTGTGGTGGCATCCATCGGGTTTACTGGTCCGAATGCCATGGCTCTGGCAATGGCTGAACAGGGCGAGAGAGCAGGAACTGCCAGTGCGATTATGGGCAGTATGCAATTTGTTTGTGGCTTATTGGGCGGTGTATTACTGAATTTTCTGATCTGGCATGCCTTATTAAATATGGCATTGATCATGCTGGTTTTTGTAGGTATTTCCGCTTGGGCGATTTTTAAAATCAAGATGCCAATCTTGAAAAATGCATAGATGCTGGGCGTTTTCTACAAATATTGAAAATGCTGGATTGTACAGAGGGCTAAGTGAGTTGACTTAGCCCTCCTTGCATTACTCATCGATAAACACGGCAAATTCCTCTACGGGAACGCGCGGGGTAATAAAGCTGTTAACAATCTGCTCTGGGTCAGCATAACCCAGTGCCATACCGCAGACCAGTTCTTCATCATCAGGAGCACCCACCAGATCAAGCACGATCGGATGAAAATGATTCCAGGCTGCCTGCGGGCAAGTGTCCAGACCGCGGGCTTTTGCTGCCAGCATGACATTCTGGATCATCATGGAAACATCCATTTTGGAACCAATGGCCAAAGAACGATGTACAGTAAAAAATAGGCCAACAGGTGCATCAAATAGTTCAAAATTACGCAGCTGCTGACGCGCCATTTTTTCTTTTTCGCCTTTTTGAATATTCAGCAAGCCATATAAGCCCCAGCCATTTTCACGACGACGTTCAATAAATGGCGAGATCCATTGTTCAGGATAATAGGCAAAAGTTTCCTGATACTGCTGCGACAATTCCGGATTTGCATAGATTTGCATTTGTGCCTGACAAACCTGTTGCACGAGTTCATCACGCTTTTTACCTGTTACCACATACACTTTCCAGGGTTGGGTATTGGTTCCTGAAGGTGCGCGACTGGCCACCGCCAGAATCTCTTTTAAGGTATTTGTACTAACGGGGGTATTTAAAAAAGCACGCACTGAATGGCGAGAAGTGATGGTGTGATCTACAGCATGAACAAGATTTTGATCCATTATGGGGTCCAGTCGAATATCCTTATTGAGTTTGCAATGACTATAAACTAAACAAACAGAACGGGGGATAGGAAAATTTAATTCTTCGCCAGCTGAAAAAAACAATTTGTCAGCAAAATGACTTGAGTAATGAAATTTCGCATGCTTTTAGCTGAGCATAAATCGCCTCAGTGATAGCAATGAATTTAGTCATAATGTTGGTCTTTGATTTAAAAAATGGCTTAAAACCCAAGTGCTTGAACCATTCCACAATAACAATTTCACACAGAGAACTGGTTTATTTTGACTGAAAATCAAGATAATTTAATTTCAAGATCCCTGTTTCATTCCATGTCGAGTAAAAGATTAATATTTTTTTTGAATTAAAATATAGATTAATCTTCATATAAAAATGAGAAGTTATAATTATTTTTTATAGGTAAATTAACTATTGCTAATAAAAAGAAATAAAACTTGATACAAAGAAACAGCATAATGTACGACTTTTCATCTTAATTCATGCATTTTGTGATTAAGATCTGTTTTAAATAACGCGATTCCAGATGGCTTGAATGAAGTCTTTAGGTTGAAAGCACTCATCAAGCACTGAATGTTTTTTGTGAGCTTAAAACACAGTTTTTTTATCAGCATGCGCGTCTGTTTGAAAATTGTCTGCAATTTTACAACAGACTGAGTATCGGAATAGAAAAGGTGTTGCTTTTATAAATCTCTCATTTGTTGAATATGATCGTGATGATGATATTCATAAGTTTGAAAGAGATGATAAATCGGTTTGTTTTTCTAAAGGTGATAGATCAAATCAGGATATTTCCAGATGAACATCTAATGAGCGAGCTAAAGATTTAGCGCACTCCATGACTTTTAGAAAAATAAAAAATTCAAAATCATCTTGGGCAAAAAATTATGGATTTTACTTTTAACGCATTTTATACCTTGATTGCCGCAGTCATTGTTTTGTTACTCGGCCGATTCCTGGTTAATAAAATCGATTTTTTAAGACGTTACAATATTCCTGAGCCGGTTGCGGGCGGTTTGGTTGCGGCGATCATCTCATTGCTGGTGCATTCATTGTGGGGATATAGCATCACCACCAGTGCAGAATTACAAACCAGCTTTATGCTGATTTTCTTTGCTTCGATTGGTCTGAGTGCCAACTTTTCCAAGTTGCGTGAAGGCGGGATCGGTCTGGTTATTTTCCTGTTTGCTGTTTCGGCTTTCATTATTTTGCAAAATGCGGTCGGCATAAGTCTGGCAACATTACTGGGTATTGACCCGTTGATTGGCCTGATTGCCGGTTCGATTACCTTAACCGGTGGTCATGGTACTGCAGGCGCATGGGGTGAAATTCTAGAAGTCGAACATGGTATTCAAGGTGCGCTGGCACTGGGGATGGCAAGTGCGACCTTTGGTTTGATTATCGGCGGTATTATTGGCGGACCATTGGCCAAATTACTGATCAATCGTCATAACCTGGCGACTGCACGTACCGATCAGCAAATTGAAACGCGTGACAATACGCCAATGGACAGCACCACCAGCGAATATGTACCGTTTGAATATCCGCATCAGGTGCGTTTAATTACCGCTGATAATGCAATCACGACCTTGGGTCTATTTGCAGGCTGTTTGGCTTTTGCAGAGTTTATGACGGGTTTCAGTAAAGGTACTGCATTTGAACTGCCAACATTCGTGTGGGCATTGGCGGGTGGTGTCATCCTGCGTAATGTACTGGAAGGTATTTTCAAAGTTCAGATTTTCGATCGTGCGATTGATGTGTTCGGTAATGCTTCATTGTCGCTGTACTTGGCGATGGCGTTGTTATCTTTGAAATTATGGCAATTGGCTGACCTTGCAGGACCATTGATGGTAATTCTGGGTGCACAGACCATCACCATGGCTTTGTATGCCGGTTTTGTAACTTTCCGCCTGATGGGCAAGAACTATGATGCTGCGGTACTTGCAGCGGGTCACTGTGGTTTTGGTATGGGTGCAACACCGACAGCGGTTGCCAATATGCAGGCGATTACCAATATGTATGGTGCGTCGCATAAAGCCTTCCTGATCGTTCCATTATGTGGTGCGTTCTTCGTTGACTTAATCAATGCCACTGTTATTCAAATGATCTTGAAGTTCTTTGTATAATTTAGACCTGATACGATGAGTCATAAGCTCATAAGGATGTGACATGAATGATCAGTTAAATGAAACATTGCTTGGCTGGATTAATGCCGTGAATGGTCCTTTGTGGGACTTTCTGGTGGTGTTTCTGGTCGCAGTTGGTATTTTCTATACAATCATGACGGGTGCCGTACAAATTCGTTTGTTCTGGCACAGCATGAAAGTCATGAAAGGCAGCCGTGGCAAGGTTCAGGATGCGCACGGCATTACCCCGTTTCAGGCATTTGTGACTGGTCTTGCAAGCCGGGTCGGGGTGGGTAATGTCGCCGGTGTGGCGATTGCCATTGCGATTGGCGGACCGGGCGCGGTGTTCTGGATGTGGGTTACTGCATTTCTGGGTATGAGCTCTGCTTTAGTGGAATCCTCATTGGCGCAATTGTTTAAGGTGCGCGATCATAAAAACCAGCAATTCCGTGGCGGCCCTGCCTATTACATTACTCAGGGTCTAAAACAGAAATGGCTGGGGATTGTCTTTGCAATTGCATTGATCACGACCTATGGCTTTGTGTTTAATGCGGTTCAGGCCAATGCCATTACCGGTGCAACCTCTCATGCATGGGGCTGGGATCAGGCCAATATCATTTTGCCTTTAGGCGGATTGGATTTTGAAGTTTCCTGGATTGGACTAGTCTTAGTATTGATTACAGCCACAATCATTTTTGGCGGTATTAAACGTATCGCCAAAGTGGCAGAAAAGGTAGTGCCCTTTATGGCACTACTGTATCTGGCGGTGGCTTTATATATTGCGGTTATCAATTACGATCTGCTCCCATCCATCTTCCAGCTTATTTTCAGTAAAGCCTTTGAGTTTGAAGCCGCTGCTGGTGGTTTCTTTGGTGCCATGGTGTCTATGGCCATGATGATGGGCATCAAGCGTGGTCTGTTCTCTAACGAGGCAGGGATGGGTTCGGCACCGAATGCTGCTGCAGCCTCGGATGTCAAACATCCAGTCAACCAGGGTCTGGTACAGATGCTCGGAGTATTTGTAGATACCTTTGTGGTGTGTTCATGTACCGCGATTATTATTCTGGTTTCAGGTCTGTATGAAAATGCAGGCTTTGAAGGCGTGACCTTGACCCAAATGGCACTCGAAAGCCAAATTGGTGCTTGGGGTGATGACTTCCTGGCTTTGATTCTGTTCCTGTTTGCCTATTCTTCGATTATTGGTAACTATGCCTATGCCGAAGGAAACGTCCAGTTCATCAATAACAATAGCCGGGTGATGTTGATTTTCCGCTTATTTGTATTGGTCATGGTGTATTTCGGTTCTATCGCCAGTGTGCCGTTGATCTGGAATATGGCAGATCTGTTCATGGGTGTCATGGCAAGTATCAACTTGATTGCGATCCTGTTGCTGATGCCATTCCTGCTGATGCTACTCAAAGACTATACCGGTCAGCTGAAGCGTGGTGTGAAAGAACCTGAATTTAAACTGGATAACCATCCTAAATTTAAAGACAAGGTTAAATCAGATATCTGGTAAGACTTGAAGCAAAAAGCCCCGATCATTCAGGGCTTTTTTTGTGCCAAAGTTTTCTTTAGAAGAAATTTAAATAACTTTGATAAAGCACGAAGCCCAAAATCAGGCTGAACCAGACTGGTAATTTTGAGCGTAGCAGGGCAATCATCACCGCAACAAAGACCAGGTCGGACCCATAACTAAAATAGCGTTGTGAAAGATCCAGCAATAAATACAGTAACAGTCCCACTACTGCAGCATTGATGCCCATCACCGCCTGATGAATATGGCGCTGCTGCATCAACCACGACCAGTAAGGCAAGGTGGCAAAGATCAAGAAAAATGAAGGTAAAAAGATTGCACAGGTCGCTAACAATGTATTCAGCCAGGCATAAGGCGTCCAAGGCAGCAAAGCACCAATATAACTGGCAAAACTGAATAAAGGTCCCGGCATTAGCTGGGCAAATGCATAGCCAAGATCAAAAGATTGGGCACTGACTAAACCGGTTGTGACAAAGTCCTGATATAGCAAAGGCAGAATCACATGACCACCACCAAATACCAATGAACCGGTTTGATAGAAATTGGAAAAAAATTGCAGCTCCGATTCACCCCATAATTTTCCAGCTAAGGGGAGCAGAACAAACGGCAAGATAAATGCCAGTAACCAATAGGGTGCAGCGGCAGATCGAATATACGGCGAGCTGATTGCCGTTTTGTTAATTTCTTTGGGTTTCGAATCTGATTGGGAAAAACGTCCAGCCAAGAGTCCACAGATTGCGCCCAGCATAATCACCAGAATCTGGTTAAAACTCACTGAAACGACTATCAGTAATGTGACAGAGAGAATTAAGACCGCATATTGCCAAGCCGATTTACAGAAGCTTCTCAGCATTTGCCAGAATGCCCAGGCGATGACAGAAAATACAATTAACTGGATGGTATGAAAGCTGTTTGAGTTTAAAATATGAAAATAGCTTTGACCCAATAGCGCCACCAACGCCATCAGAATCATTGAGGGCAGGGTAAAACCCAGCCATGCGATCATGGCACCAATATAGCCCCGTTGCAGATAACCGATCGACAGCCCCACCTGACTGCTACTCGGCCCGGGTAAAAGTTGCGCCAAAGCGACCAGTTGACTGTATTGGGTGTCATTCAGCCATTGCAGCTGGGTCACAAATTTTCGGTGAAAAAACACCAGATGTGCCGCCGGACCGCCAAATGAAATGCAGCCCAGTTGCAGGAAAATCAGGAAAATCCGGTACAGTGAGATTGAAGGCATACAATTATGGGGAAAAATGAAGATAAAGTAGCTGAACTGTATGACAGTTTTACGAAATTCTACAGACTATTTATGCATGTGTTTATACACTATGCTGCTTTAGATTAATGAGGACATTCTCTGCATGCAGAAATATGTGTTGAGTATGGTGATACTGGGTACATTTGGCCTGAGTGCTTGCCAAACGACCCCCATGACAGCCCAAGCGGCGACCAGTCATCTGCAACCTGCTGCACAACGCGGAGAAGCTCAGGCACGTCCAAATCGAATTGATTTTCAAAAGATCAAGCAGACTCAACAACGTCCAGTAGTTGCTTTAGTTCTGGGCAGTGGCGGTGCGCGTGGCTATGCGCATATTGGTGCGCTGGAAGTACTGGAACAGGCGGGTATTCAACCAGATTTTATTGTCGGAACCAGTGCCGGTAGTATCGTTGGATCTATTTATGCGAGTGGCAAACCGGCGATTGAACTGCGCAATATTGCCCTCAGTATGCGACCGAATGATGTCCGTGATATCAAACTGGCCAGAAAAGGTTTTTTTGATGGCAAAAAAGTTGAAGACTATGTCAATTTGCAGGTCGATCAAACTCCGCTTGAAGCCATGAAAATCCCGATGTTTGTGGTAGCAACCGCGCTGAAAGAAGGCAAGAAAGTCGTTTTTAATTATGGTAATACCGGACAGGCGGTACGTGCTTCAGTCTCGATTCCGAGTATGTTTATTCCGACTATTATTCAAGGTAAAGAATATGTAGATGGTGGTCTGGTCAGTCCGGTGCCAGTTGATGTGGCACGTGAGCTAGGGGCCGACATTGTAATTGCGGTGGATATTCTGGCACAGCCTATTCATACCGAAACCAGCAATGTCTGGGGGCTATTTAACCAAAACATCAATATTATGCAGCAACATCTGGCACATGAAGAATTAAAGCATGCAGATGTGGTGATTCAGCCGGACTTACGCGAAAAAGGTCATATCTTTGATGTCCGTGGCAGGGAACTCACCATGCAGGCTGGTGCCGAGGCGACCCAGTTAAAGTTGATGGAAATTTCACAAGCCTACCAAAAACATGATTATGCTCAAGGACATCGCATTCCACAGTTTGTGGTACATGAACATCAAGCTCAATAAATCTTTTTTTGAATTTTATGTTTATTCCTATATCGCAGGACCGCGGTATAGGGATATCCAATCAAGAGAATGAAAGATCATCGGCTGTAACGCTTAACTGATTGTTATAAAAGATAAGATGATTGTCTATGTGTATCAGTCAGTCGGAATTATCGCAAAAGATAAAATTAATTTTAAGTATAACAAATTGAATTACAAGTATATTGTTTTAAATAATAAGCCTTATTCGTTCTAAATTAAAATTTTAATATTATTATTCGTATACTTAAGTTGATCAAATATTCAAAAGTATCTGTGTTCGTGACAGAATGCAGTTTGAAAAGATCACTGCACAGATGTAGACATCATGACGCATATTAAAATTGGACAGCAGGTCAAACTGGCACAATTCGAACACTATATTTTTACAGTGACTGCGACCCATCAGGATGGTTCTTTTACCGTTGAAACGACCTTGGATGGTCAACAAATTTTAAGTTATCAGAACGTGGCACAGGAAATGCTCAGGCCAGTGATGCTTTAAATCACGGAGCGTCTTTCTATTTTCCTGAATTATTTTTATTCAGAGCTTAAAACAGTGAAAAATTCTCAGTTGTTGTGTGATCAGCCCTAGATAAATAAGTGTTGATTTATTGGCACTTAACTTTCTAACTGAGATTTTAAGCAATTAAATATATTTTTTTCTGTATGAATACATTTTCTATATCAATAATTGTGATGCTTCATTTGCCGAATTGAACATTTTATTCATGTTAAAAACGCTATAATAATAAACGATAACCTTGTCATTCAAAGAGTTCAAAGAAAACGATGGCCCCTTTAGATCAAATTGCAGCAGTGTCGGATGACCAGTCAGAGTTAACGATGTCAGTTCTCATGACGCCAGATATGGCAAATTTTTCAGGAAATGTTCATGGTGGAACCATTCTGAAATTATTGGATCAGGTGGCGTATGCGTGTGCAAGTCGCTATTCGGGCAGTTATGTCGTGACCTTATCTGTAGACAAGGTGAATTTTAAAGAGCCGATTCACGTCGGTGAACTGGTGACATTCCTGGCCAGTGTGAATCATGTTGGCCGTACCTCGATGGAAATCGGGATTCGTGTAGAAGCCCAGAATATTCAAAAGAGAACGGTACGTCATACCAATAGCTGCTATTTCACCATGGTCGCGGTGGATGAAAATGGTAAACCAAAACAGATTCCAGCGTTGAACCTGGACAATGACTGGAAACGTTGCCGTTTTGAAGCAGCAGAACAGCGTAAAGTCGCGCGTTTGCAAGAAAATCATCATCCTTCATGCAGCATTTATAAAAAGACCGCACAGAGTTAAGTCAAATCGTGATTGAGAAAAGACCTTCATTTGAAGGTCTTTTTTTTTGATTCAATTTCAGTTTTTTGCTGGAGCTTTGCCATTTTTTACTCTAATATAAAACGATACGTATCGTTTCGATTTTTAAATATTAAAAGTTAAGTAGAAAAATATGAGCAGTTACGAAAAAAGTTCCCGGCGACAGCAGTGCATTTTACAGGCAGTCGCAGATGCGCTGGCAGAATGTGAATATCATCAGCTGACGATTGAAGATGTGGCGGCACGTGCCGGCGTAGGCAAGTCCACGATTTATCGATGGTGGAAACATAAATCGGAACTGGTGCTGGACACTTTCAAACAGCATACAGCTTCGGTATTTGAGCTGGATGCCTCTAAAAGCCTGAAAAGTAATCTTATTCAACAACTTGGTTCTTTATCTCAGGCACTGAATCATCCGGTGGGGCGGGCTTTGCTGGTGGTGATTGCCAATCACCGTGAACTGGCAGGTGAGTTCTTTCAGCAATATCTCTTGCCACGTCGGCAACAGACTCATCAACTGATTCAGCAAGCGATTGAACGGGGAGAAATCCGCGCGGATTATCCTTTTGATTTGATGCTGGATACCTTATACGGCCCGATTCATTACCAGATCATTTTTTTCAACCGGATTCCAGATGAACACTATATCCAGAATCTGGTCGAGTTGGCCTTGTATCCTGTCGCTATTCAAGCCTGAGTTTGTGCTATTTCCCTACAAATTTTAAAAGTTGGTGATTATGTCAGTTAGCGCTGAGCGGTTATGGAATCGCTCATTTATCTTGTGTTTATTCAATAATTTTTTCCTGTTCGTTTATTACTTTGCCTTACTGACCATCTTGCCGATTTACATCATGAAAGATCTGGGCGGTTCGGTAAAAGAAGCTGGGTTGGCGCTGACGCTATTTTTGGCCTCTTCGATTGCGATTCGGCCATTTTCCGGCATGATCATCGAAAAGCTCGGCAAGAAAATCTCGATGCGCGGCGCAGGTGTGATTTTTGCCTTATTTGCCTTTAGTTATTTGCTGGTGGATAGCATGTGGTCGCTGTTGCTGGTGCGTTTTTTACATGGCATCTGGTTCAGTATTTTGACCACGGTGGCAGTACCTGTCGCCAATGAATTTATTCCTGAACAGCGCAAAGGCGAGGGCATGGGTTATTTTGTCATGTCGACCAATCTGGGTGTGGTTTTTGGGCCCTTGCTGGCATTGACCGTAATTCAGTTCACCAGCTTCAAAGTCTTATTTGGCATTCTTGCCGTTATCATTTCTTTGGGGCTCATTTTCTGTTGGATGCTCAAAATCACAGAGTTACCAAAACCTGAAGCTATAAGCACAGAAAAAACCAGCTTGAGCTTGCAGGATATTCTGGAAGTCAAAGTTCTGGCGGTAAGTTTTGTGGCTTTACTAACCGCTTTTGCCTACTCGGGCATCATGAGTTTTATTACTGCATTTAGTGAAACCAAGCAGCTTTTGGGCTATACCAGCGTATTCTTTATTGTATTTGCAGCATCCATGTTGCTGGTCAGACCTTGGGTTGGAAAGATTTATGACCGTAAGGGACCCAGTGCGGTGATTTATCCTTCATTTATTTTCTTTGCCATTGGTCTGGTGATTGTCAGTCTGATTTCCAATCAATGGATATTATGGTTGTCGGCAGTGTTTATTGGCATCGGTTATGGTTCACTATTCCCATGTTTGCAGACCTTGGCCATTCAGTCGGTCGACAAACAGCGTATGGGACATGCGATTTCAACCTTCTTTACCCTGTTTGATCTGGGTTTAGCGATCGGTTCCGTGGCAATGGGAGTATTGATTGCCTATTGGGGCTTTGAAACTACTTATGTTTTGAGTGCCGCACTCGTCATTGTGACGATATTGGTTTATCGTCAGTATGTTGCCAAAAAGCAAAATAAGCGCCCGGCAAGTTTGGAGTTATAAAATGGAATTAAGGCATTTACGTTATTTCGTTACGGTGGCGCAGGAACTGAACTTTACCCGTGCCGCGGAAAAATTAAATACGGTACAGCCTTCATTGAGCCAGCAAATCAAGGATCTGGAACGTGAGGTTGGCGTACAGTTGCTAGAGCGGAATAACCGTAAGGTCGGGCTAACTGAAGCTGGACAGGCGTTTTTAAAAGAAGCTTTACTGAGTCTTGAGCATGCAGAGCGCCATTCAGACTGCCAGACAGATCGCCAATGCGCAGCAGGACCAGCTGAATATCGGTTTTGTCCCGGTCGCGGAAATGAAAGTCTTTCCTTATATCATGCCGAATATCCGCGCGCATTTTCCTGAACTGAAAGCACAGTTTCACAGTCTGACCGATGCAGAACAGTTTAGTGCTTTAAGAAATGGACAGATTGACATTGCCTTTACCCGATATCCAGGGGAGTTGAGTGAGTTTGATTCGATCCGCATTTTTGATGAGCCTCTAACCCTGATCGTGCCGAGAGATTCCCCGGCTGCGGCCTTGTCCTATGTCAGTATCAAGAGTTTTGAAAATCAGGACTTTGTGATTAGTGATGAGCAGTCCTCACCGCAACTGCATAAGCTGATTCAGGATTTTTTTAAACAGTCCAAATTAAAAGTGAATGTGGTGCAGTATTCCACCAATATTCTGCTCAATGTCAATCTGGTGGGAATGGGCGTGGGCTGGAGTCTGGTGCCAGCCTATGTGATTCCATTGCTCGGCGATAATATTGTGGTGAAAAAGACCCTAGAACCGTTACCGATGATTGGACTGTATGCCAATTATCGCAAGGATCAAAAACATGTGGTGATTGATCTGATTTTGAAAGTATTAAAAGAAAAGTTTTGTGTGGATCTTTTCTAATATCTGCATCGTTGATCAGCCAATCTAAAAAGCCGGGTGACAGAAATGATCTGTAGCACATCCTTTTAAATGGGGAGACTAAATCGCTTTATACTGAACATCTAACAATAAAAAATCGGTTGAAGCAGGATGATGAAGCTCTATAACAATCCGCAATCACGTGGCCTGACCTTGTTGCCTTTGCTGAAAGAATTGCAGATTGAAGATCAGATTGAGCAGGTGGAAGTTGCCTATGAGCATATGCATCAGCAGGCGTATACACAGATCAATCCGATGGGAAAAGTTCCCTGTCTGGTGGATCAAGGTGTCATTATTTCAGAAATGGCCGCCATTTTTATCTATCTGGCAGATAAATATCGTGACAAAGGATTGGCACCTGCTTTGGATGATCCGAAGCGTGGGGCGTATTTAAAATGGATGTTTTTCTGTCATGGGCCCCTCACCGAATATATCGATATAAAAAATTTGCAGGTACCGCCAGAAAATATTGAAAAGAACCGAAGAAGTTTAAGTTTTGGGAATGAAGCAGCCGTATTTGATTTTCTGAAACAGGGCATCGGGCAGGCCAGTTCCTATCTGTTGGGTGAAAAAGTCTCGGCGGCGGATCTCTATGTGGCTTACTGTTTAATTTTCGCGATCTCTGCGAAAATTTTACCGCCATTTGAAGAGTTCAAACCTTTTTTACAGCAGATGGCTTCTCGTAATTCTCTGAAAGATATTCCGTGGTTTCAAGAATACCGAGTTTAATTTATTGATCCATATATATTGAATGAAATATCTAAAAACAATAAAAAAAAACCACGCCGAAGCGTGGTGAAAAGTGACTCTAATATTATTTCAGGTAAAGCTTTTTAAACAGTTGCTGGCTGGTGCTTTCCATCGATTGAGGAATGGCCAGCGCAGCCACGAAACGGTCAGGACGCAAGATCACAACTGAATCAGACGTGTTGCCAAACCATGAACGGATATCTGTGCCGATATCACCAATGGTGATGACATCTTCATACTCTTTGCGCTGGCTATTTTGCAATTGCACTGCCGGGATCACCTGAATGAATTTCACGCCGAGCATTTTCCACTGTTGCAACGTATCTGGGCTCAGACCCCATTTCGGATCGACACCCCAGGCAATAATCGCAAAATCATTGCCGATCACTTCATCCAGTAATACGGTTTCACCCGAAGCCAGTTGAACCTGAGGCTGGATAAACATCTTGCCGACTGGAGAGTTCTTGGCACCGTTACTCAAAAGTGCGCCGTCATGATATTTCGGCATCGGTTTAAAGCGCATTTCCAGCAGGTATTGTTTAATCGGCTTGATATAATTCAGGGCATAGGCAATACCGTCACGCACAAAGCCCTGCCATTTTTTCGGTGGCGCTAACACATGACCTGCCATCACGGAAAGATCAATCATTGCCTTGGCGTGGTCTTTACGTTCAATCTGATACGAATCCAGAAGTTCTGGGCCAGCTTTGCTTTGAACAACCAGTGCCATTTTCCAGGCCAGGTTAAAGGCATCACGCATACCGCTGTTATAACCCTGACCTTGCCACACTGGCATGATATGCGCGGCATCACCGGCAAGCAAAATTCGGTCGGCACGGAATTTGTCGGCAATACGGGCATTATGGGTATAGACACGCTGACGGATCACTTCAATACCATCCGTACTTGGTAAAACCTTGGACAGAAGTTTGGCAATATTTTCCGGTTTGCTCAGTTCTTCCTGTGTTTCACCCGGCATGACCATAAATTCAAAACGACGAATACCATGTGGCAATGCGGCTGATACATAAGGACGAACCGGATCACAACATAAGTAAATATGCGGTGTAGCAAGCGGGTCATTCTCAAGATCAATCACGATCCATTGATTTGGTGCAGTTTCACCTTCAAAGGCAATGCCCAGGTTACGGCGCACATAGGAATTACCGCCATCACAAGCAATCAGGTATTGAGCGCGGATAGTTTCTGCATCGCCTTCTTTATTTTGCAGGTTGAGTGTTACGCCGTCAGCATCCTGACTAAACTGGGTCAATTGACGAGAAAACAGCACTTGGGTGTTTTTATATTGCTTTAAGCCTTGCAGCAGGACGTTATCGACTTGTGGCTGAATAAAAGCATTACGGCGCGAGAAACCAAATTCACGTGTTAAAGGTTGAATATCAGCAAAGCAGCGACCTTTAGGCGTCAAGAAGCGCATCGCATGATTCGGAGTGGTATGCGGCAAGACTTGATCGACTAAACCTAAAGATTGAATGGTACGCAAGGATTCATCATCGATCCCAATCGCACGTGGATAATCAATTAAACTATCCAGTTGCTCGACAATCGTGACAGCTACGCCTTGCTTGCTCAGATAGTTGGCAATGGTTAAGCCTACAGGACCGGCGCCAAGGATTGCCACTTCAGTAGTGTAATTAGTATTGCTCATAGCGAATGTCCATTCAATCGACTTGCATTTGATGCTATTAAGGGACAGTTAGAAGCCAGAAACAAGTTAGGCGATAGTAGCTTAAGTATATGGATAATATTAGATTGAAATAGGTTGTTTTTAAATAAATAATTGATTTTACTAATAAAAATAATAAAAATTTGATAGCCTGTATTAATTCTATGATCAGTTTTGACTATGGTAATAAATAGATTTTGTGCAATAAAAATGCTGAACCAGCATCAAGCATGATTCAGCATCGAATAATATCGAGGCAGTATAGGACAAAGCCTACTGGAGAATTACTGTCCCTGATATCTTCATTGAAGGATTAAACGATTCGTTCAATCACTTAACGTGCAGCAGGTTTTGCAG
The DNA here is from genome assembly GCF_001878775.1 of Acinetobacter sp. AR2-3. Taxonomy (NCBI): domain Bacteria; kingdom Pseudomonadati; phylum Pseudomonadota; class Gammaproteobacteria; order Moraxellales; family Moraxellaceae; genus Acinetobacter; species Acinetobacter sp. AR2-3. Next base: position 87,178 of record NZ_MJIQ01000037.1, on the reverse strand, counting down.
GGGGCGTGCTTTCTGCAGCAGCTTCAGAGGCAGCAGGTTGCTCTGCAGATGCACCTGCAACTGGAGCATTTGATTCAGGTAATTCTTGGGTAGTCACAATCACTTTTTCTTCTGCAGTGGTGGTTTTCGCATCTGTGGTTTTGCTGTCAGCAAAACTGGTAGCTGCAGCAGCAGTAAGCGTAGTGGCAAGTAAGATTTGTGCATATTTCATTTTTGGCATCCTTTTATTCATGTCATGTAATGTAATCTGCCGAACTGACCATCACATCAATTCGACAGATGCCCATCCTAAGCACAGGAATTTTACTGAGCAAATCAATTAACAAAAGCGACACGCAGGGAATAACCCTGTAGATACAAAACTAAGAAAGTTGTTTTATTTCTGTTAATTATGCGGAGTTTTATTTAATGAAAGTGTGTATGAATATTTCAAAAATAAAATTTGAAATAAAAGTTAACATAGAAAATTGGTAATTTTGGATCATTCCATTAATTTTTATCTCTGTGATTTTCACGCCGTATTTGCGAAGAACACGCATTTTAAAGTCACACTGTGCTTTATAATGCAGGGCATTGCTATTTCCATTCAATCTCTTGAGAGCCGATTTTGAAAATTCTGTCAGCGTCGCAGGCTATTCCTGTCCATATCATTTCCGGATTTTTGGGTGCAGGTAAAACCACACTACTCAAACATTTACTGCAGCAAAAACCGGAACAGGAAATCTGGGCGGTGCTGATGAATGAATTTGGCCAGATTGGGGTAGACCAGCAATTATTGCCACAAGATCAGGGTTATGCAGTCAAAGAGCTGTTGGGTGGTTGTCTATGTTGCAGTAGCCAGTTGCCGATGCAGATTGCCTTGTCACGTCTGCTATCAGAAGTGAAACCAGATCGTCTGTTTATCGAACCTACCGGACTGGGACATCCTGGCCAATTATTGGAACAGTTGACCGAACCGCACTGGCAGAGTCATTTAAACATGCAGGCTTTAGTCACTGTGGTAGATGGTTCGCGTTTACATGATCAGGACTGGACTCAACAAAATCTGTATGCAGACCAGCTCAAGGCAGCGCATATTGTGGTGATTTCACATACTGACTTGATGACAGCCGCAGATCACGCAGCGCTCACGCAACTTCAGGAAGAATATCAACCTTATGCGCAACAGTGGCTGTTCACCGAGCACGGACAACTCGATATCGAACTGATCAAGCAGAAGTATCAGGGTTCTGCCCGTCAGATCCAGCCTTTGTTAAAACAGCAACAGATCACCCGTTCAGACGATACGCCCGTAGTGATTCAGCAGATGCCTTATCATTATGTAGAAAGTGCGCAAGGTTATCAGGTCGCGGGCTGGAAATTGCCAAAACGCTGGCAATTTAATTTTTATGATCTGCTGGATCTGCTCTGTGAACAAAAAGACTGGCTCAGAATCAAGGGAATTTTTCATACCGACCAGGGCTGGAAAAGCTTTAATTTTAATCCTGAGCAGTTTAATTATCAGTCGGCAGATGAAGGCATTGATAACCGGGTGGAAGTGATTTATCAACAGTCACGCGATTGGCTGGCATTTGAAACTGCCCTGATGCAATGTCGTATCGATCCAGAAAAATAACGGTACTGTTTCTAGTGCGCTGAATGAATTATTGGCCTAAATCTGTTCAGCAAAATAGCGCTAAATCTTATATGCTAGGCGCCAAATTTGAGGATTATGTGATGGCGTTAAAAGCGACGATTTATAAGGTTGATTTGAATATTGCGGACATGGATACGCATCGTTATGCTGACTATCAGCTGACGATAGCGCTGCATCCTTCAGAAACCATTGAACGCTTGATGGTACGTATTCTGGCCTATGCACGCTATGCCGATAAAGCACTGGAATTTACCAAGGATCTGTTTGAAACAGATGAACCAGCACTCTGGGAAAAGGATCTGACCGGGCAACTGGTCAAATGGATTGAAGTCGGTAGCCCGGATGAAGATAAAGTCAAAAAGGCCAGTGCGCGTTGCAAGCAGGTCGCAGTCGTCACCTATGGTTCTGCGGTGGATGAATGGTATAAGCGCAGCAGCAAATTAAAAATCTTAAAAAATGTGGAAGTGTGGAAGTTATCTACCGCAACCACCGACGCATTGCCACAGTTATGCGAACGCACCATGCAGTTACAGCTCAATGTGATGGATGGTGAATGGACCTTGATTGGCGATCAGGGCCAGGTGCTGGTGGAGTGGGAACAGTTACAATAAGGCCAAATAAGGATGCAAGTCTGGACTTGTATCCTGTAGCTCAAATTGCGTATATCTGAGGAATAAGAATACGCAGGGCTGCACCATGTACCATGAACTTTATGATTTACTGCTGGCTGTCGCGATCGGCGCAATTATTGGTGCAGAGCGTGAGTATCACAGTAAATCTGCCGGACTGCGTACCATGATTATGGTCAGTCTGAGTTCCTGTTTATTTACCATTATCTCCCTGAAAATAGGCGTGGCCAATCCTGACCGGCTGGCCGCCAATGTCTTGACTGGACTGGGTTTTCTAGGTGCTGGTGTTATCCTGAAAGATGATAACCGTATTTCCGGGATTACCACCGCGACCACCATCTGGATGACAGCTGCACTCGGCATGGCGGTCGGTGCAGGCTATGAACTCTTAAGTATTTGGGCTACTTTTATTGTCATGGTGGTGCTGGTTCTATTGATGTATGTCCAGCGCGGCATTGAATCTCTGAATCAGGAACGCAGCTATGAAATCGTCTGCCCATTCGATCAGAATGATTCTGATCACTACGAAATGTTATTTAAACGTTATCAGTTAAAAGTGGTGCATTCCTCACAAAAAAAAATTGATCAACAGATTGTCGGACGCTGGATCCTGATGGGATCGGCCAAGAATCATCAAGAATTAACCCAGTATTTACTCAATGATAAGAATATTCAGGAACTCAGCTTTTAACCCATCAATGGCCCAGACTTAAAAATATAGAGCATTCCAGTTTATACTGAGCTTTGAATTTTATGCTCCTCTCAGGTAAATAACCATGATCAACGAACTTGAAATTATTGATTTAAAAGTAGGCGAAGGTAAAGAAGCGGTAAAAGGTGCCTTAATTACCACGCACTATACTGGCTGGCTGGAAGATGGAACCAAGTTCGATTCTTCAATTGACCGCGGTAATTATTTTGAAACTGTTATTGGTACCGGTCGTGTGATCAAAGGTTGGGATCAGGGTATTCTGGGAATGAAAGTTGGCGGTAAGCGTAAACTGATGGTGCCTGCACATTTGGCCTATGGCGAACGTAAAATGGGTAAAGTCATTCCAGCCAATTCCAACCTGATTTTTGAAATTGAACTGTTTGATGTAAAAACACGTGATTAAAATCATTTAACTTGCTGAATATAAGTTATATTTTTTATTCAAAGATATACGCTGGTTCCGGTGCAGTCGCTTCAAAATAAGCTGTGCCGGAGAAGCTACAAAAAACATCTAAAAAGATTTGAAATCAAAAATATTCCTTGTAGATTATAAGAATAATAAAGAATTATTTTGAGATATAACGTATTTGCATAACTTGATAAGGAATGTCTGTTTTTTCGTATTTGTCTGTGCCTTGAGCTGGATGACTTGCATCATAAGTTCAGCAATCGCTCAGGATGAACTCCCTTCGCCGTCATTTCAGCAGCAATCTCACGACCATATTACTGAAGTTCATTTTACCGAACATAGCACTAGTGCCTTGCAGGGAAAATGGCTGTTTTATCCGAGTCAGTTTATTGTTCAGCCCAGCCCCGTACTCCAGTCAAAAACAGTTGAATTGCCAGCCTCTTTTAAAACTCTAGCGGGTTCAAACTCTGGCTACGGTACCTTTATTGGTTATTTTAAAATTCCGAAAGAATTTCTCGGGCGACGCATCGCGATTCGGATTCCAACCCAATACGGCGCCTATCGGGTATATGTCAATGGACAGTTTATTGTCCGTCTCGGGGAAATCAGTACCACACCTGACAAACAGGTGACTGAGAAAGCACCGAGTATTGGCTATTTTGTTCCAGACACTGAATATATTACCTTAAGCATTCAGGCTTCCAATTATACCCACTTGCATGGTGGTCTCGAACGACCGATGCAGATCGGCGTTGCAGGTACCATCAATCGCCAATTTCAGCAGCTCATGATGAGTATTGCCATGGTGTGCGGCGCGGTACTTGGGGTGGGGGTGTTTACTATTCTATTTTCGGTATTCAGGGGATCACGAGAACGTAACAGTAAAAGTATCTTTGTTTTTGGCTGGTTTATTGTCTTTTTAGCCCTGCATAACCTGTTTTCTGCACCTTATGCCTATTCGGTATTTACCAATATCAACTGGCTGTGGGGAACCCGCTTAGAGTATCTGTTTACTTTTATTGCTGCCTTCTTTTTTCTCAGCTATATGCATCTGTTTAACCGGCGCTATCTAAATCCGGTGATTTATTATATCGCAGTGGCATTACTGGTTTTTAACATTACTTTCACCCTATTTTCACCTCCTGAGATATTTGAACGTCTGGCCCTATTTAGTGCGATTTTTGCCTTGGTCATCATCGGTAATTTTATTTACGGTTTTTATCAGACCTTACGTTATAAAGAGCATTATTCGCGTTTAAATCTGATTGCAATTATTTTCCTCTGTCTAACTTTTTTGAATGATTATCTATTGCTGATCAATGTAATTAAAACCACGCATCTGTTCTTTATCTCAACCAGTATCTATGCCTTATTAATCATGTTTCAGCAGTCCAGACATTATGCACATCAAACTTATGAGACTGAACAGCTGAACCTGAACCTGATCGCCCTCAATAATTCGCTCGATCAAAAAGTTAAAGAACGGACCCAGCAACTGCGTGAAGTGAATGCCAAACTGGAACAGCAAATGAATATTGATGCGCTGACTGGAGCTTTTAACCGGCGTGCCTTAAATCATGAAATCCAGCAGCAGTTTTTGCAGACCCAACAGCAGCCGCAACATACCTTGATTTTTGCCATGCTCGATGTCGATTTTTTTAAAAACTATAATGACTATTATGGCCACTTAAAAGGGGATGAAATCCTGAAAAATCTGGTTAGGATTATTCAAGCTGCTTTACCACCGTCTGGCTATCTGGCACGTTATGGTGGTGAAGAGTTTGCGATTCTGCTCACTGGAATGCCAGTTCAAACTGCCCTAAAAAATCTGGAAAATGTATTAAACCAGATTCGGGAACAGCGTATGGAACATCTGAATCGGCCAGATGCAAAAGATTATGTTACGGTTAGTATGGGCGCGGCCTGGGTTGAACAAAACCATGGCTATGCAGATATTCATGAATTGATGAAAGCGGCAGATGTGCAGCTCTACGCCGCTAAACAGGCAGGACGTGATCAGTTAAAAATTGAAAAAGAGGTCGATTAAAAAACATATTTATACAGATAGCGCGATTCATCTTCTGACTCGGCAGAATGTGGATGAAAGCCGCAGTGCTGATAATAACTTAAGGCAGTTTGGGTAGATTGTATTTCAATCTGATGAATTTTTTCTTTAATAAAGTGCGATGCATTTGTTGAAATAACTCGGTGCCGAACCCCAGTCTTTGGCAGTGTTGGGCCACATAATGCATCCGGATTTCTCCAGCATCACTGACCAATAAGAATCCGACGACCTTGTCATATATGAGATAAACCCAGCAATCGTTATACAGCATATCGACAATCAGGCTGGCATGATCAAACTTTTCTAGCCAGGTTTGAATTTTGCTTTCTTCACGCTGATGATCCAGTACACAGGACTGAATGCTGTCATGAATGACCTGAATAATTTGAGGTATATCTTCGACCCTCCCTTCACGAATCATAATATTATTCATTTTCTCGAACATTTATAGGGAAGGTTTATTTGATAAAAAAGAAGAGGGTAAAAAACAGAACAATATTGTAGTTTTTTGAGAATATTTTCCGTGATTTATCCATGTGAAGATCTGTTCTGTTGCTGATTTGTCCTGTTTGTTTATCTCAAGTTCTTGAATCTCATTAGGGAGTTAAAAATAAAAAATCAAAGTAAATCAATTTTTAAATAAATCGAAGTTCGAATCTGGGTAAAATGAGCAAGCAGAGAAGATAAATAGCAAAAATAAGCCTCAAGTTTGCACTGTATAAAAAATAGACGTATGCTGAGTCAAAAGGGACTATTCAAATGAATCTTGATCCTATAACCATAAAAATAAAATTAGTCACATGAGATCATCAACCATGCTGAAATTACTGCTGTTGTTATGTGTTTTATTCATGTTGAATGCTGCCTGGATCGTCGGCAGAAAGATCTATAAAGCTCAGCGCCATCTGGTGTGTCAGCATCCGGAAAAACCGGCACAGATTTCTAGCATGACAGAGCAAGAGGTCATCGAGCAAGAGCAGCAAGTACATCTGGTGGATGCTTATGAACTGGAATTGTTTGACGATGTGGCACAGCTATTCTTTCAACGGCAGGTGCATATTGAGAGTCGGGCACAGGCCGAACAGTTACAGCAAGAACTATTACAAAAAATGCCGATGCACAGTGGTACCCAGATTCGTCAGATGGATTTAGGCGAATGGTCTATTTTCTGGAATTTTTATGATCAGTCACTGGAATATTATGTCGGTCGCTATGGCGTATTCTATGCACATGTCGACCGTTTTGGAGAAGAGCACCGGCATGAAATTCGCAGGGAACTTTTGCATTCTGACTGTGCTTAGAACACAACTTTCAGTCATTTTCTACGACTGAAGATCTCAGGCTACGTACTTAAGCCATTATAATTCAGAAAAGGTATCTCATGCCTTAGCTCAGATTTTTCTGCCGCTTGGCGGAAATAGCCCATATAATTTATCTCCTTTAAGCCATAATCTTGCGCTAGAAAAACCTCAAGACTCGCGAGTCCTATTCTTGAAATAGTCGTTTAGAATGTACGGAGTCTGGCGAGCAATGATCCGGACTAAAAAGGCAGAAATACTATGATCATTGATTTTCATCAAGCACAATTACAGAAGTTTATTGCACTGGCGATGAAGATCGAAGCTGAGCCTGAACTGTATTTGCAGTTTGATTCTGTGTCTGATTTTTATAAGGCTGACTGGCTGCAGGCTTTCCCAGCTGGAACTGAATACTATGTTTCCGGTCTAGATGATGGTGCCGATGAGTTTCATGCCGTGATTTATTATGGCGAAGCGCAGCTACAGATCAGCTGTGGACAGGCACAGCTTTCAGTAAAACTATGTTGCAAACATTGACCGGGCTGCCGGAATTTCCAGATAAAAGAATAATGACATCCGCTATAAAGTTGATATAAATTGCAGGGTCATCTCTGTATCTGATTTTTATTCGCATCAGCCGAGAGTGGCATAGGCGAATATCGTAATAAAAATAAGGAAAAAATAGCATGGCACATCAGTTCACCGTGAAAGCAATTATCAATGGCGTGTCTATTGATGAATTTAAGCGTTTGGCCAATGATATTCGTTTGCATGAGGCAGTTTGCCATCGAATTCCTGCGCAAAACTTGGAAATCCTGGTTTCGGAAAAGCAGGGGCATATGTATACCCTGAAACGCGCTTATAATCTGGATGTTAATATTCCTGATATCGCAAAAAAATTACTCAAAGATGCATTCCGTTTGCAGCGTACCGATGTCAGCAATCTGAATGAAATGACTTCGACGGTACAACTCGGTGCGAACTTGCCGATCGAGGCCATCTGTCAGCGTGCAGTCACTGGAGATGAAGACCAGATCCAGTTTCAGTTAAACTGGACAGTCAAAGTCAAAGTGCCTTTGCTCGGTGGCATGCTAGAAAAGCATGCGGAAGGTGAGATTCGTAAATTTAGTGAAATTGAACTCAGCATCGTCGAAGATGAATTGCGTAAAGGTCTCACCGCTTGAAGCAATCAAAAAGTGTGATTGACCTAATTATTTAAAAACTGCTCAGGTTAGACGCAGGATAGTGGTAGCTGATTGGGCAGTAGATCGCTATTTTCAGGGTACTGCCACTATCCAAAAAACTTTTTAAGTACTGATAAAGTTTGCTGTCACGTTAATACTGATGGCCAAAATGGTGGTATTGAATCCGTAAGCCAAAAGCAAATGTAGGGTATTTAAAACCCGCATGGATTGGCAAGTAATGGATACATCTGCAGTTTGCGCAGAAGTCCCGATGATATAACTGAAATATAGAAAGTCCGGGTAAGTCGGTCTAGTGGTATTGGGAAAATCCAGTCCACCTTGTTGCTGTTTGTCGAGCGCCAAATAAAAGTCATGTGCATAATGAATTGCAAAAATCGTATGCATCAAGAACCAGGCTGAAATAATGGTCAGAACTGACAAGACTAAATGACCGGTTCGGATGGTAGTATCTTTGGGTAAGTGATTAATTTCAATAATAATCGCAATAAAACACATGATCAGGGTGATGATCACCAGAAACAGAATAATCCATTTGCTGGCATCCTGTTGCATGGCGCGTTGCAGAATATGTGCATGATCAATGCGCCAGAGTTTTTTTATGGTCAATAATAAATAAGCATAAATCGCGATATTCCAGCTGATCAACAGGCAGCTTGACCAGCTCAAAGGGGTGACTGTTTGTAAAACCAGATAAAATCCAATGATGGCTGGGAAAATAATAAAGAAATACAGACGGGATTGAAGCGCCGTTTTTATAGACTGAAGAAACTGCATCATGCCATTTATATTTGTTTTGCTGACTTCTCAAGATCCTAGCACAGAACCGTTTGCAATAAAGCAGATTGCACCGGCCTGAGTATCAGCCTCAGTCATTTCCTCTACGACATTTCATCCTAAAGGTGTCGAACTGATTCAAGTTGAGTAATTTGACTGCGCGGATCACGCAGCAGGCGTGATCATCTCAATAAATTTTTTTCTGGACTGGCTTTTAGACGGATTGAGCAGGTTGTTGGATTGCAGTGCCATAAGCAAAGACTTCCACCATGCCACCTTGCATACCGAGTTCAGTCGTGCTGAGCCGAATGCCCATAATCTGAGTCGCCCCGATTTTTTCGGCTTCCAGTTTTAAACGTACAATCGCTTCACGTCGTGCGCGTTCTACTACACTTTCATAGCTGGTCAGACGGCCACCCAGCATATTCTGTACATTGGCAATCGCATATTTAAAATAATCATGGGAAATGACCACATTGCTGCTGATCATCTGTCCGGAATATTCAGACACAACGAAGCGGCTATTGTTCACCCGGATATAGGCCAGACGTTGTTCCTGTTCATCCAGATAACGAAAATGTTTACCTTCGTTATAACGTCCAAAACCGAAACCAACACTAAACAGAATGGCAAAAATGATGATCTGGAGAATTAAACCATCCATGCTTTAATCTGCCTGCGGAAAAGGGTCGGGCAATTTCGGCATGATCGGATCAACGACTACGGCTGTCCCATAAACAAAGAGTTCAGAAGCACCTTGGGCGATATTAGAGGTCGAGAAACGAATGCCGACAATCGCATTGGCACCCATACTACGGGCTTTTTCAATCATGCGGTTCATGGCTTCCTGACGGGATTCTTCCAGCAGTTCGGTATAGGCGGTAAGCTCACCACCGACAATATTTTTCAGGCCGGCCAATAAGTCACGTCCGACATGTTTGCTGCGTACGGTACTGCCGTACACCACATCAATTTGCTGGCGAATGGTATGTCCCGGTACAGATTCCAGATTGCTAAGTAACATGTGCATGTTTTCTAAATAAATCGCTAGTCTATGACAATAGGAAAACTGCCTCGAAAATGCAATAAAAAAAAGCCCACCGAAGTGAGCTTTTCCTGATCTGTCTGGAATTTATTGCGCTGGTTGTTCTGCCGCACGGCGCTGTTCAGATACAGACGGTGTATTCGGCAAGGTATCCGTCGTATTGACTTTCAAGCCGCCCCCCAGGGTTTTGTAGACTTCAACCTGATTGTTCAGATTGGCCTGTTCAAGCAATAACAAACCTTGTTCTGCTGCATAAGACGCACGCTGTGCATCCAGTACCGTCAGATAGCTGTCAATTCCGGCGCGGAAACGTGCCTGAGACAAGCGATAGGTGGTGTTGGTTGCTTCGACCAGGCGGCGCTGAGCTGCAAGACGATCACCAATATTCTGACGTACCGCCAAAGCATCATTCACTTCACGGAAAGCAGTCTGAATCGACTTTTCGTAATCTGACAAGGCAATTTGCTGATCGGTTTCAGAAATACGGATATTGGCCTGACGGGTACCCCAATCAAAAATTGGAATATCCAGACTCGGACCAAATGACCAGGCAAAACTGCCCGACTTAAACAGGTCGCCTAAATCCGTAGAGGCATAACCTGCTGAACCGGTCAAACTAATCGTCGGGAACAGGCGTGCACGTGCTGCCGCAATATTGGCACCTGCCGCAGACAGACGGTATTCTGCTGCACGAACATCTGGACGGTTAATCAGCAGATCACTTGGCAAGCCTGAACCCAATGCAGTATTTGAAGTGATGCGGGTCACGCGTTGTGCTGGTAATAAATTCGCAGGCACTTGCTGACCGACCAGCAGGTTTAACAGGTTTTGTGCCTGTGCCACCTGAGTTCGGTAATTCGCAACATCATTACGTGCTGTTTCAACCGAGATTTGCGCCTGACGCACTGGAAGCTCGCTATCAATCCCGACATCAAAACGTTTCTTGTTCAGATTGAACGATTCAAGCTGGGCTTTCAGCGTTTGTTCAGCCAAAGCCAGATTAGCATTGGCAAACGAGTAGCTGAGCCAAGCCTGAGATACCTGACCAATCAAGGCAATTTGCGTCGCATCTCGCGCACTTTGGGTTGCCAGGAAGTTATCTAGCGCATTGTCACGCAAGCTGCGGACACGTCCCCAAAAATCCAGTTCATACGCAGTTACACCCAGTCCGACATTATAAGTTGTCACTGCACCACGATTCTGCGAATTCATGGTGTCCTGGCGCAATACGCTACCACTGGCACCAATCGTCGGTAACTGGTTGTTTTCAGTAATTTGATACTGTTGCTGAGCTCGTTGAATATTGAGGGCAGCAATACGCAAATCACGGTTATTGTTTAATGCCAGATCCAGCACCTGTAACAGGCGCTGATCGGCAAAAAAGTTTTTATAACCTTGTTCTGCTACAGAAGTACCAGACGCATTGGTATAGCTGCTCGGGATATCTGCCTGCGCAACCGGCTCTGGACTGCGCATGCTTTGACAAGCCGTCAAAGCAAGCGCAAGGGCAGATAACGCAATGCTACGACCTGTAATAGACCATACATTTTGCATTACGACTTATACTCCTGATTTTGTTGTTTTGGTTTGTATTTAAAGACACTTCGAATCCACACGTAGAATACCGGGATAAAGAAGATACCTAACAAGGTCGAGCTGATCACGCCGCCGAGTACACCATAACCGACTGAGTGTTGGCTACCTGCACCCGCACCTGAAGCCAGGGCAAGCGGTAATACACCAAAACCAAAGGCCAATGTGGTCATGATAATTGGACGTAAACGCATTTTTGCCGCATGCAAGGTCGCTTCAAATAACTCTTCACCTTGTTCTTGCAATTCTTTCGCAAACTCGACAATCAAGATCGCGTTTTTCGCAGAAAGACCAATCACGGCAATAATCGCCACCTGGAAGTAAATGTTATTCGACAGGTTCGGGTTTTGCAGCAAGACCATTCCACCAAAGGTGAGTAATAATGCACCAACAATACCCAATGGGACTACCATTAGAACCGAGAACGGAATCGACCAGCTTTCATACAGGGCTGCCAGACACAGGAAGACAATCAGCAGTGACAAGGCATACAGGAACGGCGCCTGTGCACCAGATTCACGCTCTTCTAAAGACAGACCTGTCCATTCGAAATCGAAACCTTGCAAGCCCATTTCTGGTAACTTCGCCACAATTTCTTCCATGGCCACCATTGCGTCGCCCGAGCTGATACCCGGAGCAGGTGTACCCTGGATGTTCATAGAAGATACGCCATTATAACGCTCAAGACGTGGTGAACCGTAGGTCCATTCGCCTGTGGCAAACGCCGAGAATGGCACCATTTCACCGCGGTTATTACGCACATACCATTGGTCCAGATCTTCCGGCATCATACGCGAGCCAGCTTCACCCTGAACATAGACTTTCTTGACACGACCGCGATCAATGAAGTCATTGATATACGAACCGCCCCAAGCAATACCCATGGTGCTGTTAATTTCAGCAACACTCACGCCCAGTGCACCAGCTTGTGCATGATCGACAATGACACGGTACTGTGGATTATCTTCCTGACCATTCGGACGCACACCAGCCAGACGCGAGTCTTGTGCTGCTAGACCGAGAATCGTATTACGTGCTGCCAGGAGCTGGTCATGACTTTGACCACTTGCAGCTTTGAGCTGTAAGTTAAAGCCAGCCGACACACCCAGTTCAGGCATTGCAGGTAATTGCAGAGGCATGATGTAAGACGCATCTTTGACAATCATGTTCAGCGCCATACCACGTTGAATAATGGCACCGACTTGAGATTCCGGACTGTGACGCTCTGACCAGTCTTTCAGTTTAATAAATGCCAGACCTGCGTTTTGTCCCACACCCGTGAAGGAGAAACCTGCCACACTAAAGACGGATTCGACATGCTCTTTCTCGTTTTCCAAGAAATAGTTGGTCATGGTGCTGACCACTTTGTCGGTACGTTCCAAGGTAGCATTTGGCGGTAACTGAACCAGCGTCATGACCACGCCCTGATCTTCATCAGGTAGGAACGAAGAAGGCAGTTTCTGGAACAACAGCACAATAATACCCAGTACCACGGCATACACCACGCCTGAGAAAATCTTGCTGTGAGTCATACGGTTGACGCCGCCCTGATATTTCACAGAGACCTTATCAAAACTGCTATTAAACCAGCGGAAGAAACGCGCAAAAATACCATTACTTTCCGGCTTGTTCGGATCATGCTGTTTCAGCAGGGTCGCACATAGGGCAGGGGTAAAGGTTAAGGCAACCACCAGTGACAAGACCATCGCTGTTACCAGCGTAATCGAGAACTGGCGATAAATGACCCCGGTGGTTCCACCGAAGAAAGCCATTGGAACGAATACTGCCGACAGCACCGAGGTAATACCAATCAATGCGCCAGAAATCTGTTTCATTGATTTTTCAGTTGCAGCCACCGGATCGAGATGTTCTTCCACCATGACCCGTTCGACGTTCTCGACCACAACAATCGCGTCATCCACCAGAAGACCAATCGCCAACACCATGGCAAACATGGTCAGGGTATTAATCGAGAAGCCAAAGATGTTAATGACGGCAAATGTACCTAATACAACGACTGGAACCGCCATGGTTGGAATGATGGTGGCACGCCAGTTCTGCAAGAACAGGAACATGACCAGGAACACCAGAATAATCGCTTCGATCAGGGTTTTAACCACACTCTTAATCGATAGTTCAATAAATGGTGTTGTATCAAACGCCAGTTGGTCGACCATGCCTTGCGGATAGTTCGGACGTAGCTGTTTTAAACGCTCTTCAACCGCTTGTGCGGTATCTAGGGCATTGGCGCCAGTCGCAAGTTTAATTGCTACACCACCAGCCGGTTTGCCATTAAATTTAGAATCGAACTGATAGTTATCTGCACCGAGTTCAACTCGTGCAACATCACCTAAGCGAACCTGCGCACCAGAAGTGGCATTTTTCAGGAAGATATTGCTGAACTGCTCCGGCGTTTGTAACAGACTTTGAGCCGTTACCGTCGCATTTAACACTTGTCCTTGAACTGCAGGCGCACCACCCAACTGACCTACGGCAACCTGTGCATTCTGGGTACGGATTGCAGTAGCAATATCACTTGGCGTTACTTGCAGGCTGGCCATCTTGGCTGGATCCAGCCAGATACGCATCGCATAAGAACCACCAAAGACCTGAACTTCACCGACCCCGGCCACACGGCTTAAAGGTTCAGCAATATTCGAGTTAACATAGTCTTTGATGTCATCTGCGGTCAGGCTGCTATCAGGTGAATAGAATGCCAAAACTTGCAAGAAGCTTGCACCCGATTTAGTCACCCGCACACCCTGACGCTGTACATCTTCAGGCAGCAGGGCAGTCGCAGACTGTAATTTGTTTTGAACCTGAACCTGTGCGATATCAGGATCGACACCTTGGTCAAAGTTTAAGGAAATAGACGAAGAACCATTACCCGCACTGTTAGACGAGATATAGCGCAAGCCATCCATACCGTTCATCTGCTGCTCGATGATCTGGGTCACTGTATTTTCAACAGTTTCAGCAGATGCACCCGGATAAGTCGCAGAAATAGTCACGGTGGGTGGCGCGATGGTTGGATATTGTGCAATCGGCATTTTGCTGATGGTTAAAATACCCGCCAGCATAATCACCAATGCAATCACCCAAGCGAAAATCGGGCGATGAATAAAGAATTGAGCCATGAACCATTACTCCTTATGCATTTGCAGCAGGTTTTTGTTCAGGTTTCTCTTTAGTATCATCTGCCTTTTTCTCGCTCGTTGCAGGCTGTTGCGGTGCAGCACCTTGTGGCGCAGCAGCTTGAGGTTGATAAGGTTTTGGTACAACTTGCTGTTCAGGTTTTACTTTCGCAATACCATCTACAATTACTTTATCGCCTGGATTCAGACCTTCGGTCACAATCCAGTTGCTGCCTTGGGAACCAACGGTGGTCACTGGACGTGGCGTCACTTTATTGTCAGCACCGACCAGCATCGCCATCGCCTGACCTGTTGGGGTACGGGTCAAAGCTGCTTGCGGAATCAGGAAAGCATTCGGTACTTCACCCTGTACGATTTGCGCAGTGGCAAACATACCTGGCAAAAGCAGGTGATTTTTGTTCGGGAATACTGCACGTAAAGTCACAGTACCTGTTTCCGGGTTCACGCTGGCATCGGAGAATGCAAGACGGCCTTCAACCGGGTAGATACTGCCATCTTCAAGCTTTAACTTGACTTTGGTGTTGTTCGAACTGTTCAAGCTGCCTTGATTAAGCTGTTGACGTAAACGTAAAAGCTCGGCACTTGACTGGTTGATATCTACATAGATTGGATCTAGACGCTGAATTGTCACCAATGGCTCTGGCTGATTCGCTGTTACCAAAGCACCCGCCGTCACCGATGAACGGTTGGTCTGGCCTGAAATCGGAGCGCGTACAGTCGAATAGCCCAGGTTGATTTCGGCATTACGCAAAGTTGCGCGATTGGCATTCAAATCAGCTTCAGCCAGTTTGACCTGTGCCGCGATGTCATCATATTCCTGTTTGGAAATGGCATTGGTACCGACCAGTTGACGGTAACGGCCTTCCTTCACACGCAATACGCCCAGATTGGCTTCAGCACGGGCAATCGCTGCACGAGCATTGTCCACTGTAGTGCGGTTGGTGCTTGAATCGATTTCATACAAGGCCTGACCTTCACGCACATAGCTGCCTTCCGTGAACAAGCGTTTAAGCACCACGCCACTGGCTTGTGGACGTACATCTGAAATTTCAAATGCTGTTGTACGACCTGAGAGCTCTACAGACTGCTCTACACTTTGCGGTTGTGCAACAAGAACACCGACTTCAGTCGGTGGCATTTGTTGTTGAGCACCAGCTTGCTGGCCCTCTTTAGGATCTTTGCTACAACCAACAAGTGCAAGACTTGTTGCCAATGCGCAAGCAGTCAGGGCAGGTGCCCAAAGCTTTGCAGACATCATTATTCCACCTCTAATTAGATTTATATCTAAATTTTCTTATTTGTGAGCCGTGCAATATCTGATCCAGACCATATACCACAACGAAATCCAAATAAAACTGATACTCCAGCCGGATATGACATCTGAAGGAAAATGTACACCCAGATAAACTCTTGAGATCCCCATCATCACCATCCATACCACTGCACCTATTACGATGAGGGTATAATGGGAATGTTGCCGATGGATGTAAATTGCCAGACAAGCCAGACAGGCCGCATATAGACTATGGGCACTTGGAAAGGAACTTCCAAAGCTTTCAACCAGATGCAAGGATTCTGGTGGTCGGGGTCGGGCAATCGTAAATTTCAACAGCCAAGCTAGGAGAATTCCTCCGATAATTCCGATACATATAAAAATTGCGTTTGTATACTTTTTATACCACAGCAATGCAATACACCATAGTGTGGATAAAAATAATACAAATGGCATGCCACCTATTAGGGATAAGGACTGAGTAATTTGATTCCAAAACTCGGTGCGATACAGACTCATCCATTCCACAGCCTGCAAGTCGAGCTTGCTTAAAGCGGGAATATTCAGGATGAACACACTGAAAATTAAAAATAAAATACCGACAAAAAGTAACAAGTAATGCATGCCTAAAATCCTTGTCCTTTTAACCGTTCGCAGATCGGTCCATTGTCTGAAGCAAAGTGTACTTGTCAGTACACTTTTTTTCAAGTGTGCGTATTTTATGCGAATTCCATTTTTTTCGTAAGGAATTTGTTGCTAAATATACTGTAATTATCTCAGTTTTGAGTTTTTGTCGATGTATGATTTTCGTCAATTTCAATGCTTTGCTTGGGTGGCCAGAAGAAATCACTAGGTCGGGTCAGGAAGTGAGTCATGACCAGTTTTGCCAAAGGTTTCCACTGTTCAAAACGCACCCGGCGCGCGCGTAAGGCTACAATAATCGTCAAAGTGAAACTGACAAACAAGTTGGTCAGGCCAATGAGTAACACACCCAGAAAAGACACTACGATCAAGCCGATATCAGGGCCATTGATGGTAATCAGGCCCTGAATAAAGTTGGCAGAGGCAAAGGCGATATGACGAATATCCAGCGGCAGACCGAGAATAAAACCAATGGTGCCCATACTGCCAAGCATGATCCCGAAAATAAAATTACCCGCCAGTGCACCCAGATTACGTTCGATATAGTCAGCAAAACGGTAAAGACGTTCTTGTCCCATCAGCTGCGATAACCGCACATGGGCTTTCAGGCGCGGACCGACTTTGCGGTAAACGGCCATATTGTCAAAATAACCGGCTAATAATCCGGACAGGAACAGGCATACCCCGGCAATCGCTGCATGCGGAATTGCCAACGAAGTAAACGGATTCAGGTCATGCAGGGTTTTGGCAGCCTTGGCATGATTCATTAAAGGTTCATGCAGCGCAAAATCCCACAGCAGGGTAATTAATGCTGCTACTGGAATCGCAATCGAAATATTGCCCAGAATTGCGACAAACTGGGTGCGGATGATATTCACAATCAACGCGGCCAGCTCGGCAATCTGAGCCATTTTCGAGCCTTTACGCTGCTGTACAGTAGCCGCCAGTGCGGCAGCAGTCATCGCCGGCTGTTTGGTTGCCACGGTAAAATGCAGCACATGAATCAGCATAAAGCCCAGCGAATAGTTCATGCTATAGCTAAAGGCCTGCATCAAAGGGGCCATGGTGAGGCGTGTCATCAGAACTTTTAAGGTGGCCATCGTCGCGATGATGGCACCAGCACCTGCAGCCGATTTATACATGGCCAGAAAGCCTTGCTTGTCGGTACTCACATAATGTTCACCGGTCTTGCTGGCATTTTCAGTTACCTGTAAAGCCAAAAGTTCACTATTGGTGGCCAACAGGGCCCGCACACTGCGTTCGCTATAAATTGCTTCAGTAATGTCCGCCATAAACAGGCCAATGGATTGATAACGCAGATCATCGTCATCCATGACCATATTGAGCAGGATTTCAACGCGTTCCAGACACTGTTCTAGCAGTGCCAGCATATAGGTCAGACTGACACTGACGCCAGTCCGCTTGGTAGAACGGCGAATCTTGGCCACGACATCATGGCACTGTTCCAGCATCACCAGCGCTTGTGACGCATCGGGTGGTGTGATCGAATCGACCAGGGTGACCGTGTTATAGCGCTTTTTATATTCCTGAATAAACTCGTTAATCTCACGATTCTGTACCAGAAAGGGAGATTCATATTCCATCAGTTCAGGCTGGGCATTAATAAATTCAGGGTGCAGACCAATACCACTGATCCGGTACGACAAAATGGTCAGTGCCTTAATCAGTTGGTCTTTGATTCGGGTTTTTTCAGGTTGATTGGAATGTCCCTGATTGAGAACTGCAAATAAACGTTGCCAGTCATCTTCATCAAAATAGTCTAGCCAGTATTTATCAGTACGTTGATAAAAAACCTTGCGAAATAATTCCTGAAGTTGTTGATGGTCAGGAATCAGCGGCAAGACATGTGCACCAAGGCGCTGGTTTAGCTGGTTCCAGAATCCATCTAGAGACAAAATGCCGGTATCGGAAAACAGACCGGTCTGTTTATAGCGGTTAATGATCCGCAGGGTAAAGGTTTGAAGCGTGGCAACCGCATTCGGGGTGAGTAATAAAGCCCGGATAAATGCATTGAATTTCGCTTCGATCTCTTCGGTATTTCTGCTGTCTTCAGGTCTGATTCTTTCAACCAGTTCAATCAGAAGATTTTCATCCAGCACCGCCCGAGGTTGTTCAAGCTGGTGTTGCATGTTTTGAAAAAGATCTAGAAAATTAATATGCATAGGCGAGTTTAAAAGTTACTGAATTCGGTGTAGGGCCAGTTTGGCCAGATTAATCAGGGCCTGACGATATTCAGAGTCAGGTAATGCCTGTAAGGCATCAATTGCAATTTCAGTTTCTTCTGTGGCACGTTGACGGCAATAATCCAGCGCACCAGATTCATTGACAATTTGAATGACCTGTTCCAGATGTTCCGTACCGCCAGTCGCAATACTGCGACGGATGATTTCATGTTGCTCACCGGTGGTGTTTTTCAGTGCCGCAATCAATGGCAGGGTCGGTTTACCTTCCATGAGATCATCACCAATATTTTTGCCGAGCGTGTCCGCATCGGAGGTGTAATCTAAAATGTCATCAATAATCTGGAAAGCATTGCCGAAATGTCCGGCAAAGGTTTTTAAAGGCTGACGGAATTCATCTTTATCCGACAAAATGGCAGCACCTTCGGTCGCCAGTTCAAACAGGCGCGAAGTTTTGCCATGAATAATATTCAAATAAGTCGCTTCAGTGGTTTCCGGTTGATGCTGGGATTGTAGTTGCAGCACTTCACCTTCAGCAATTTCACAGGTACCGGTCGAAAAATCTTTGAGCAACACCATGTTGTTCAGATCGACCAGCAAATCAAAAGCACGTGAAATCAGAAAGTCACCGACTAAAACCGCAGTCTGGTTATTCCAGGTCGCATTGGCCGTCGGGCGGCCGCGACGCAGACCGGATTCATCTACCACATCATCATGCACCAGTGTTGCGGTATGCAGCATTTCAATAATTGCAGCCAGTTTACGGTGCGGTTCTAAATTTTCAGCACCACACGCCTTGGCGGCCAAAAGACACATAATCGGGCGCATACGTTTGCCACCCGCTTCCACTACGTGTTTGCTGACGGCCATCACTAATGCAACTTTTGAGGTAATTCCTTCATTAATGAATGTGTCCATCGCAGCAAAGTCGTTAGCAACAGGAGCGAGAATGTCTTGCTTAAAGTCGATGGTCATGTGAAAGAAAACCTCTAGTCTGGTAAATCGCTGGGCGTAGTTTAACAATTTATAACATGAGTGAAACCTAAGAAATGCATAAACTCCACTAAAAATCAGCTTTTTATAGATCTTATGTAGATTCGATCCATATTTCGAGCCATAAAAAATCAGGAAAGGTCAGGGCATCGCCCTATTCGTCAGGCTGAGTATATTAATCAAACTGGCCGGATTTCTGCTGTATTATTATGTTGCTGAATATATCTTGAGTATTTGATTTGATAGAAATTATTTAATAGTTAAATAATTAGCGCATCCTGCTCATTATTATTTCAGTAAAATGGCTTGTTGTTTTTTTGAATATCCCTTAAAATCCTCGCCCTTAGATATCCCCCCAGTGGCGTACGTCTTAAGTTCGATATATTCCTTTATCGGCACGACGACACGGGCTTGTTTGGAGTACATTATGTACGCAGTAATCCAAAGCGGTGGTAAACAGCACCGTGTAGTTGAGGGTGAAACCCTTAAAGTAGAATTATTGAAAGCTGAAACTGGCGCGACTATTACGTTTGATGACGTATTGATGCTTGTTAACGGTGAAAGCATTCAAATCGGTGCTCCAGTTGTTGCTGGTGCTACTGTAACTGCTGAAGTAGTTAGCCATGGTCGTCACGACAAAATCCGCATCATCAAAATGCGTCGTCGTAAACACTACCGTAAACAACAAGGTCACCGTCAATGGTTCACTGAGTTGAAAATTACAGCTATTTCAGGCTAATTACGAGGAGTAAATAGACATGGCAACTAAAAAAGCCGGTGGTTCGACTAAGAACGGTCGTGATTCGAATCCTAAGATGTTAGGTGTTAAAGTTTACGGTGGTCAAACTGTAACTGCAGGTAACATCATCGTTCGTCAACGTGGTACTGAATTCCACGCTGGTCAAAACGTTGGTATGGGTCGTGACCATACATTATTTGCTACTGCTGATGGCGTAGTAAAATTCGAAGTGAAAGGTCAATTTGGCCGTCGCTACGTATCTGTTGACGCGTAATCCGCTGAGATAGAAAAAAGCCCACAATTTTTGTGGGTTTTTTTATGCCTGAAAATTAATGTTCAGATTAAGCGACATTCCATAATGTAAAAATTATCCTGAAATCTTCATAATGATGAACAAAAAAACCGATTTCGAATTAATAACAATACAAAAGTTCTTATTTTCTATCATTTTAGCTTTTAATTTTCGTTTAAGATGAGCTATCAAATAAATTGCGATCACGCAAAATATAAAGGTGAAATTATGAATATGCTTCGTAAAACCGTCTGTGCTATGGCTCTGGGTGCAGTGACTTTAGCACCGGTGATGAGTACAACCGTGTTTGCTGCACCTGTGGCAGCTTCGGAGCAACAGGCAACAGCCAGTCTGGTCAAGCAGCTCAATCATGTGCGTAGCATGACTGCAAATTTCGAACAAAGCACTAAGGTAACCAACCCGAGAGCGACCCAGAAAAAAGGTCTGACTGCACAACATATGAATCAAACCTTTAAAGGGGTGATGAAAGTCGCGCGTCCGGGTAAATTCTATTGGGAAACAACCGCACCGTCGAAGCAAGTCATTGCAACCACGGGTAAAACCGTATGGATTTATGATCCGGACTTGCAGCAAGCCGTTCGTCAAAGCTTAGATGAGCAGGTTGCCAATACACCGGCGTTATTGCTGTCAGGAAACACCAGTCAGATTATGCAGTCTTACCGGGTGACTCAGCCAAATAAAGGCAAAACCTATTACACGCTGTATCCTAAAAATACCGATGGTGTGTTTGAAAGCCTGACCATTAGCTTTGGCGCGAACAAAGCACCAAGCTTGATGATCTTGCAGGATTCATTGGGACAAACCACCAATATCAAATTTAGCAATGTAAAAGTAAATAGCAGTATTCCAGCCTCTACCTTTAACTTTACTCCACCAAAAGGTACGGACATCATTGATCAATAAGCATCAATATGAACCAAATAAAAAAGCAACCTTTCGAGGTTGCTTTTTTATTGCCGATCATCAGGATTATTTTGGATAGGCTACAAGGTTCAGCTATATCTAAACACAAGAGCATCTTAGAATAAATAAAAGTCGAGTCAATGAAATTGCAAAATTTTTGGAGCTCAGTATGAAGATTAATCTATTGAAAACTGCTGAAATTTACGCTGTTTTATTACTCACTGTAAGTATGTTGGGTTGTCAGCCTCAATCCAGTTCAGTGGCAACGATTGCGCAAACAGATCGGGTTGTGCAGATTGAAGCCAAGACCGTTCCTGTGAAAGGGGCAGCTAAAGTAGTGTGTGAAATAGAGGGTTGTGTACGCTTTGATCTACAAACGGTGGACAGCAATATTGACTGGATTAATCAATATTTTATTGAGCGCATTCAGCATACCGAACCTGTTGCATTCACCAAATTCACCCAGAAAAATCCTAAAAAAGCCGATGAGCCGCATTATCTGGATCAGCGCTTTATCAAGGTAGAATTTGTCGATCAGCGTGCTTATCTGGCGACTTTTGCCTTAAAAAGTTCCAATCTGGCAAGGAATAAAAATGCTTCTCTGAAACATGTGGAATATATCAATTTTGATCTAAAGCAGAGAAAACGTTTGGCCCTCTCTCAACTATTATTAAATGACGGTGAGCAGAAACTGCTGAATGCAATGTATCAGGCCAATACTCAATGGCTGAGTACGCAAAGGATTCAACAACAGCCGTTAAAATTGAGTGATAACTATTATTTTGACAGGTCTGGTCTGGTAATGGTGTATCCGGCAGGCGAGTTAGCTCCGGCGGCAACAGGAATGCCTGAATTAAAAGTGTCCTATGCGGATTTAAATGAAGTGATTCAGCCTGAATATTTAGCCATTTTGCAGTAAGAAGCTTCCTAAATATTGTGCTAATAGGACGCAGCTAGGGTCAGGGTCACTGTATTTTTTGACGTTAAGAGCTTACACTATAGCCAGTTTTTTTCTTCTGCAAAGATTGATTATGATCGACCCGAAATTACTCAGAAATAATATTGAGGCTGTAAATGTAGCCTTGGCAAAACGTGGTGTTCAACTCAATGTTGAAGAGTGGGCGTCCCTAGAAGCACGCCGTAAAGAGATTCAGTCCAAGACAGAAACCCTGCAAGCTGAACGTAATGCCGGTGCCAAACAAGTCGGTCAAATTAAAAAAGCAGGTGGTGACGCATCTGAAATCATGACACGCATGTCTGCGATTGGTGATGAAATCAAAGCGGCTGAAGCAGCACTGGCTGAACTGCAAACTGAGCTTGAAGAAAAATTATTATCTATTCCAAACTTGCCCGATGAAGCTGTGCCTGAAGGTAAAGACGAAAGTGATAACGTGGAAATCCTGAAATGGGGTACACCGCGTGAATTTGATTTCGAAATCAAAGACCATACGGATCTGGGCGAAATGATGGGCGGTCTGGAATTTGAAACCGCGACTAAATTAACCGGTTCACGTTTCAGTGTATTGAAAGGTCCATTGGCGCGTTTACAACGTGCCATTACCCAGTTCATGTTAAATACGCATACTGATCAAAATGGTTATACCGAAGCCTATGTGCCTTATCTGGTCAATGCAGACTCATTGCGCGGTACAGGTCAGCTGCCTAAATTTGAAGAAGATCTGTTTAAGCTGCAGGGCGAAAAAGAGTTTTATCTGATTCCGACGGCTGAAGTGCCAGTGACGAATTTCGTACGTGATGAAATTATTGATGCAGACCGTCTGCCACTGAAATATGCAGCGCATACCCCATGTTTCCGTAGTGAAGCAGGTTCTTATGGCCGTGATACCCGCGGTTTGATCCGTCAACACCAATTCGACAAAGTCGAAATGGTTCAAATTGTAAAGCCTGAAACTTCGATGCAAGTGCTTGAAGAATTGACTGGCCATGCTGAAGGCATCTTGCAAGCACTTGGACTTCCATATCGTAAAATTTTACTCTGCGGTGGTGACATGGGCTTTGGTGCGACCAAGACTTATGACTTGGAAGTTTGGGTACCAAGCCAAAATACTTACCGTGAAATTTCATCTTGCTCAAACATGGGTGATTTCCAGGCGCGTCGTATGAAAGCGCGTTACCGTGCTGATCAGAAGAAAACTGAATTTGTACATACCTTGAATGGTTCAGGTCTGGCCGTGGGTCGTACTTTACTTGCAGTGATGGAAAACTATCAACGCGCTGATGGCTCGATTGAGATTCCTGAAGTATTACGTCCATATATGGGTGGGGCGACTTATATCGACTAATGGTCGATCTTTCCATCCCTAAATGTGCATGAAAATTGCATAGACAGTCAGATTTATAATTTTGAGGTAGTTCGTGGATATTTTTCCAATCTCGTTAAAGTTGCAACAGCAACCTTGTCTGATTGTCGGTGGTGGACATATTGCATACCGTAAAGCACTTTTACTTCAAAAAGCAGGTGCGATCATTCATGTGATTGCGCCTGAAATTGAAGAGAGTCTGTTGAGAATTGTGCAAAATAGCCAAGGACAATATGTGCAGGCGGCTTTTCATCCTGAAGTTGCGTTACGTCCATATCGACTGGTTATTGCAGCGACTGACGATGCAGAGACCAATCGTCAGGTCTTTGAACTGTGTGAAGCGGAAAATGTCCTGGTCAATAGCGTTGATGATCCGCCGCATTGCCGGTTTATGGTGCCTGCGATTATTGACCGTTCGCCCTTGGTCATTTCGGTGGCATCGAATGGCACGTCGCCCGTATTGTCGCGGCAGATCCGTACTCAGTTAGAAGCCGCTATTCCACATGGTATGGGCAAGTTGGCCGAGTTTTCAGGAAAATGGCGCAGTGCGGTTAAGGCTAAAATTGTCAATCCAGATGAACGCCGTATTTTCTGGGAAGATTTATATGCCAGTCCGCTAAAAGAACAGGTGTTCAACGACAATATCGCGGAAGCAGATAGCCTGATCGAGCAGGCCTTACAGGAATGGCAACAGCCGAAAGGTGAAGTCTACTTGGTCGGTGCGGGTCCGGGTGATCCAGAACTGTTGACCTTAAAAGCCTTGCGTTTAATGCAGCAAGCCGATGTGGTGATTTACGACCGACTGGTTTCAGCACCAATTATGGAGCTGTGCCGTCGCGACGCGGAAAAGATCTATGTGGGTAAGGCACGTTCCAATCATGCGGTTCCGCAAGATGGGATTAATGCCTTGTTGGTGAAATATGCCAGTGAAGGAAAGCGGGTTTGTCGTCTGAAAGGCGGTGATCCATTTATATTCGGGCGTGGCGGTGAAGAGATTGAAGAACTTTTTGCGGCAGGTGTCACTTTTCAAGTGGTTCCAGGGATTACCGCAGCTTCAGGATGTTCAGCCTATGCCGGTATTCCATTAACCCATCGTGATTATGCGCAAAGTGTGCGTTTTCTGACCGGTCACTTAAAAGAAGGTTCGCCAGAATTGCCTTGGAGTGAGTTGGTCTATGAAAACCAGACCTTAGTGCTTTATATGGGGTTGGTGGGACTGGAGAAAATCTGTGCAGAATTAATCGCTCATGGTCAGCGAGCCGACATGCCAGTGGCCTTGGTTTCTAAAGGTACGACGCCTGAACAGAAAGTCTTAGTAGGAACGCTTGCAGATATTGCATCCAAAGTGTCCGAACATCAGATTCAGGCACCGACTTTGACCATTATTGGTGAAGTCGTACGCTTACGTGAACAATTGCAATGGCATGAGCGAGGATAAGCAAAGCATTGCTTTGCCCGAGCGCAAGGCGAAGGCTAGGCCTGAAGTAAGAGGATAAGCAAAGCACTGCTTTGCCCGAGCGCAATACGAAGGCTGTGCCTGAAGTAAGAGGATAAGCGAAGCACTGCTTTGCCCGAGCGCAAGACGAATGTCGTGTCTGAATTAAATATCTTGAGTGAGTAAGCTGTGATCCACGTTGTTTTATATGAGCCTGAAATTCCTGCAAATACAGGCAATATTATTCGTCTGTGTGCCAATACAGGAGCGCAGTTGCATCTGGTCAAACCGTTGGGTTTTGAGCTGGATGACAAAAAGCTGAAACGTGCCGGTCTGGATTATCACGAATATGCCAATATGCAGATTTGGGAAAATATCGAAGACTGTCTGGCCGATCTGGCAAGCAAAGGCATTGGTCTGGATGCAATCTATCCATTGACCACCAAAGGTTTTGAAACACCGCACACTTCGGATTTAAACCGTCCGGTAGCTTTATTAATGGGTCCGGAAACTCGTGGTCTGCCTGAACATGTTCGTCTGATGTTTCCGCAAAAGCACTGGATTCGTTTACCGATGGCAGAAAACTCCCGAAGTTTGAACCTGTCGAATGCCACTGCAGTAATTGTCTACGAAGCTTGGCGTCAGCAAGGTTTTAAAACGCTTTAAGCTGAAATTTGTGATGATTGTAAAAGCTGCCTTTGGGTGGCTTTTTTATTTTGTGTAACAGATAGATAAACTGCTTTTCACTTCATTGTATGCTTGAGTCTATAACTTCATCAAATATAACAAAAGGTACAGCCTTGAAGCCTCTATTAAAACTTGTCATCGCATGTTGCCTTGGAACTATTGCGGCTTCCATCAGTGCGGAAGAGAGCAGTGCTGCCACATCGGCAACAAAGGAAATTCAACCCATTACTCAAGCGGAAATACAGCAGGGCTTGCTCAACATGCAAAAACGCTTAGATACACGTATCGAAAAATGGGGGCAGAGCCTGAATTCAGATGATTTTCAATGGACCTGGCGGGGGCGTAAATTAAAGCCCGCCAAGCGTGAGGAAGTCTGTGATATTTTTCAGGATGTCGTCGATGAAATGTATCAACTGGCTATCAAAAATAGAGCCCGTTTAGGTCCGGAAGAGCAAAAGTTATTGTCTAATCGCAGTCTGTTTATTAAGAAACTGGGTTATGAAAATAATCGAGTTAATACCCAGATGGGTTTTGATTGCTATCTGCGTTAGTAAAATCAAAACATGACAGACATAAAAAAGGCGCATGAAGCGCCTTTTTTATTTGAATTGAAAAGATATTATTTATCGTCAAATTCATTGTGCTGAGGAGCTGGGTGCTTGAAGCCTTTGGTTTTATAACCCAAGTACAAGATACCGCCAAATGCCCAGATCAGACCATATTTAAGCGAAGCTTCATCGACTTCTAGCCACAATGCAAAGACTGAAATGAAACCAAGTAAAGGAACAACGACAAAGTTCATGATCTCTTTAGCACTCTTGGTACGACCATCACGTAATGCATAACGTGAAATCACCGACAAGTTGACGAAACTGAATGCCGTTAAGGCACCAAAGCTGATCAACGACACCACAAAATCAAGATCCATAAAGCCAGCAGTTAAAGCCACTGCACCAGCGATTAGGATGTTGTAGGAAGGTGTGTAGTTTTTAGGGCTAATATGACCGAAGATCTTCTTGTTGATTACGCCATCACGACCCATTACGTACATCAGACGAGATACCCCCGCATGTGCTGAAATACCAGAAGCCATGACTGTCACAATTGCGAAGTAAAGTACGACTGTCTTAAACGCCACGCCACCGACAGCTTGTAAAATATCCGGCTGTGTTGCAGCGATATCTTCAAAGTAAGTTTTTGGATCATTCGGGAAGAAGATCTGCATGAAGTAAGTACTGATGATAAAGATGATACCTGCCAATAATGCAGTCAAGAAAATCGCTTTAGGTAAGGTTTTCTCGGTATCTTTGGTTTCTTCAGCAAGAGAACTTAAAGAGTCAAAACCTGTGAAGGAGAAACACAGTAAGGTTGCACCGGTAATCAGGGCAGCAACAGAAGTAAACTCATTCCAGAATGGCTCTAGACTCCAGAGTTGATACTTTGCATCGACCAGTGTGCCGTCTGCATTTACGCCACCTTCCAGAAGTTGGTAAACCATCCAGGTAAAGTATGCAATGACGCCCAATTGTACGAATACAATCATACTGTTGAAGTTGGCAACAAATCTCGCACCACGAAGGTTAATCGCAGTCATAAAGGCGGTTAAACCAATGACCCAAACCCAATGGTTCATGTCTGGGAAAAGTGCTTCTAGATAAATCACCGCCAGAATGATATTGACCATTGGCGATAACAGGTAATCCAGCAAGGATGACCAACCCACCATAAAACCTACGTTCGGGTGGATGGATTTTTGCGCATAGGTATAGGCCGAACCCGAAGAAGGGTAGCGACGAATCATATGACCATAGCTCAAGGAGGTTAACAAAATTGCAATCAGTGCAAAAATGTAAGAGGTAGGAACGTGGAAGTTACTTTCTTCAGATACCAGACCAAATGTATCAAACAAGGTCATGGGTTGAATATAAGCTAAACCAATAATAATGATGTGCCAGAGTCCCAGCGTTTTTTGCAGTTTAGCTGCCGATTGAGTCCCAGAGATATTAGTCAACGGCGTTATCCTCTTAATCGTTGATCAAGGATCAGTCATATTTATAAGGATCGTTTGAGACGAACGATCCCCCCTACAGTTTTCTATAAAAGTCCGCCAATCTACTTGAAAAGAACGGCTTTTGCTAGCTATTTTTTTGAATTTTGTCCTGCATAAAATGTGCCATTCAAAAAAGAAATCGAATTTTTTCTTATGCAAGATAAAAGCCTGATGTTTAAAAAAACATCAGGCTAGAATTTCGGCTATATTGGCTTATTTTTCAGTAATTACCAAGCCTTTTTTAAGATAGATTTTAAATCTTCCAGGGTGGCTTCTTTCGGATTATAAATGATGGAACCATCATTCAGGGCTTTCTCTGCCACTTCATCGAGCTGGGCTTCAGAAATCTTACCGGTTTCACGTAATGTGCGTGGTAATTTAGTCAGACTGTAAATGCGGTCACGCATGGTCAGAATCGTCGCAATGGTTTTGTCAGCGCGTAGATGTGCTGGCGTTTGTGCATAAATATCGGCACCGGCCAAAGGCAGGAGCAGATCCGCGATTTTATCGCCATTGACTTCTTTGTTGTATTCCAGCACATAAGGTAGGAATAAGTTCATGCATAAACCATGCGGCAAGTGAGCCACTGCACCTAATGAGTGCCCCAGTGAATGCACAATGCCGACCATCGAGTTGGAAAATGCAATTCCCGCCATAGTTGATGCCTGTGCCAGTTCCAGACGGCCTTGTGCATCGGAAGGATTGTCCAGCACATTAAATAGGTGGTTACTGATCTTTTTGACTGCGGCAGTCGCATAAGCATCTGAGATTGGATTGGCTGCCATGCAAGTATAAGCTTCGACCGCATGGGTCAGTGCATCCATTGCGGTCATGGCGGTTAAATGCGGCGGCAAAGTCTGGGTCATGCGCGGATCTAAAATCGCAGCATGCGGCATCAAATAATACGATGCGAAAGGCATTTTAACATTCTTCTCAGTATCTGAGACGACGGCCACCATGGTGACTTCTGAGCCTGTCCCCGAAGTTGTTGGAATCACAAAAAATGGCTTCAGCGGCTTAGGCAGGTTATGGGCACCAGAATATTTAAGCAGGTCATCACCGCCTTCAGAGACCAGAATATTAGTTGCTTTGGAGGTATCAATGACTGAACCGCCGCCCACAGCAATGATCGCATCACAGTGATTTTCACGATACAGTTTCGCCGCACTACGTACTGTACCCAAGCTAGAATCGGGTGGTACGTCATCAAAAATGGCTACAATTGCAGCATCCGCCATTTCAAATGCAGCTTCAATCGGTGCCAGCAGATTATTGGCGCGTACACCTTTGTCGGTAATAATGAGTGGACGTTTGGCCCCTAAAGTCGCAAGTTCAAACGGAATATGTTCTAACGCGGCATGTCCGGCAATGACTTTAACCGGACAGAAAAATTCATAATAAGGTTTAGCCATGTTATACACTCCGTTTTAAATAGGATTGAGCAATTTTTAGATAAATACTGCTCGCTTCGCTTAGTTTTTCTTTGAGGCTGAGATTGCTTGGATATTCTTTGACAGCCAGTTGCGCCACCAGTTTAGGCAAAATCAGTGCTTCCATTTTATTTAGACAACGCACCAGACGAATGGCATTGGAAATATCGCCATCGGCAATCATGCGGTCATTGGCAAAGGCTTGAGAGGTGCTTTCCTGAAAGGAAAAAACTAAAAAAGCATGGTGCAGATGTTTAAAGGTAATAGTCAGATCAGGTGCTTTTTCCAGATTTTTCACCAGTTCCAATTGCTTGTCCTCAGTGACCCGCGCCACAAAGGCTGGGCCATGCGGAAAGACTTTCATGGAAAGAGTGAAATGGACTGGAAATTGGGCAACTTCCTGTTTGATTTCTTCATCCACCTGACTTGCCATGACCAGACCGCGGCCAATCACATCCATCATGAGTTTGACATAGGCAAGCTGCAAAGCGGGTTTTACGGATTTAGTTGCAATCACGTGATGATCCCTATCTCAATATTATTGGTTTAGAGTAAATACTCTAATTTATTTGGGGGTGAAATGCAAAGGCTTTATCTTTGCTCGACAGTGACTTGATTAAAGTAACCGCTGTGGCGCAAAGTTTCAATAATTTCACGACATAACTGGTTGAATTGTGGCTGTTGTTCCAGTAGGTCGCTCATGCGTACCATTTCCAGTCCTGCATAGCCACAAGGATTGATGGTGTTGAATCCGCTCAGATCACAATCCAGATTTAGGGACAGACCATGGTAGCTACGGCCTTTGCGAATTTTAAAACCGAGTGAGCCGATTTTACGTTCAGCCACATATACACCAGGTGCATCCGGTTTGGCATAGGCATCAATGCCATATTTTTTTAGCAAATCAATCATCAGGTTTTCAGCATAAGACACCAGGGTGCGCACATTCCAGCCCAGACGATTCAAGTCAAACATGAAGTAAGCCACCAATTGACCGGGACCATGCCAGGTCACCTGACCACCACGATCGGTCTGAATCACCGGAATATTGCTCGGCATTAGAATATGTTCCGGTTTGCCTGCCTGACCTTGAGTCAGTACATCCTGATGTTGCAAAATCCACAATTGATCCGGGCTATGTTCATCACGGGTTTCCGTAAATGTTTTCATTTCCAGAAAACGATCTTCATAAGGTGTGAGGTCGTGATATTGACGAATGATCAGCTCGGGCTTTTGCAGCACATCAGTCACAGGAAGTGTCCTTGGTAATTATAAAAAACTGGTCATAATTATAATGATTTCGGCATGAAATAGGGGTGAGATCAGCAATATTTCATGGGTATCTTAGCGCTGTATAGGCATAAAAAAAACACGCCCGGAAGCGTGTCTTTTGTATTTTCGATTACAGTGCTGTTTTAATTAGCGGGCAAGCGGCCAAATCTGCATATACTGCATGAACCTGTTCCAGTTCCAAAAAGCGCAGTTGTGCGGTAATGGAATGGTATTTTCCAGTACGTGATGGCGTAATACTGACGCTATCACCTTCAAAATCTGGAAAATGTTTCAGAAAAATGTCGATGACAGCATGACGCAATTCATCGCCCGCAAGGCCAATCAGTTTAATCGGATAATCCATAGGGAAAACCCAAAGATGTTCTTGAAGTTCACGAGATGGTGTACGGTCTAACATGGTAGTCCCCCTGATTTGAAACGCCTGCAATCATGCAGGCGTTTGGGTTTGTCTTGGCTACTTAAATGGAGACTGATGATCAAATTTCAAGTCCCCAGAATAAGCATCAAATCTTAATCATTCTCAAGGAATGAACGTAAGTGTTCTGAACGCGATGGATGGCGAAGTTTACGCAGCGCTTTCGCTTCAATCTGACGAATACGTTCACGTGTTACGTCAAACTGTTTGCCCACCTCTTCCAAAGTATGGTCGGTCGGCATATCGATACCAAAACGCATTTTTAGGACTTTGGCTTCACGTTCAGTCAGGTTTTCCAGAACTTCACGTGTCGCTTCTTTCAGGCCTTCAGACGTTGCCGCATCAATTGGTGAAGTGATGTTGCTGTCTTCAATGAAGTCACCCAGATGTGAATCTTCATCATCACCGATCGGTGTTTCCATCGAAATTGGTTCTTTGGCGATTTTCAGTACTTTACGTACTTTAACTTCGTCCATTTCCAGACGTTCGCCCAGTTCTTCAGGCGTCGGTTCACGACCCATTTCCTGTAGAAGCTGACGAGATACACGGTTGATCTTGTTGATCGTTTCAATCATGTGTACCGGAATACGAATGGTACGTGCCTGATCCGCGATCGAACGGGTAATCGCCTGACGAATCCACCAGGTCGCATAAGTCGAGAATTTATAACCACGACGGTATTCAAACTTGTCTACGGCTTTCATCAGACCGATGTTACCTTCCTGAATCAGATCCAGGAATTGCAAGCCACGGTTGGTATATTTCTTCGCAATCGAAATGACCAGACGCAAGTTCGCTTCAACCATTTCTTTCTTGGCACGACGTGCTTTGGCTTCACCGACGGCCATACGTTTGGCAATGTCTTTAATGCCTTTTACATCAAGGCCAAGCTCTTTCTCGATATCGGCAATTTTTTGCTGGAAGGCCAATACGTCTGGACGTACTTTTTCCAGATAAGCTTTCTGGTCTGCAGGTGTTTTTGCGATCTGCTCATCTAACCAGGCTGGATTCGATTCTTGGCCCGGGAAGCTGGTACGGAACTGGGTGCGATCCATACGGCCACGACGTACTGCATAACGCATCACTTCACGTTCTGCACCACGAATTTGATCATGGGTACCACGAATCATTTCAGAAATGATATCAAATAGACGCGGAGTAAATTTGAACATCATGAATACAGTTGCAAGTGCCTGCAAAGCTTCTTCAGCCTGTTTGCTGTCACGACCATGTTTTTCAATAGTTGCTTTGGTATTCAGCCACGCATTTTCCAGTTCAGTAAAACGCGCTTTAGCAATTTCAGGATCTGGACCAGAATCTGCTTCTGATTCATCATCAGAATCTGCTTCTTCTTCCTCTTCATCATCGTCCAGTTTTACATCTTTGGTCGATTTTTTCGAGTCAGTCTCATCTTCAGCAAGAACCGCTTCTTCTTCTAGAACTTCAGGAATTTCTTCATCTGATTCAGGATCTAAATAACCTGATAAAAGGTCAGCAAGACGGCGTTCACCCGCTTCATAATCTTTGTATTCTTGCAGTACCACTTCTACCGCATTCGGCCAGTAAGCAATCGAGTGCAAAACATCACGAATACCTTCTTCGATGCGTTTTGCGATGCTGATTTCGCCTTCACGAGTCAGAAGTTCTACTGTACCCATCTCACGCATATACATACGTACAGGGTCAGTGGTACGACCTGGCTCGTTTTCTACCGAGGCAAGTACGGCTGCAGCTTCTTCTTCTGCAACTTCATCCGCCGCTTCTGCAGTATCTTCGAACATCGTATCATCAGATTCAGGCGCGCGATCATGTACCGGAATACCAACGTCATTCAGCATCTGAATGATGTCTTCAATCTGCTCGCTTTCTGTGATGGAGTCCGGCAGATGATCGTTAACCTCAGCGAAGGTTAAATAACCTTGTTCTTTGCCTCGGCTAATCAGAGCCGCTACTTGAGAAGTAGGGGAAGTCATATCGCTCATCTTTTGCTTACTCTTCGTTGAATCTGTGGCAGTAAAAAACCGTACAATGCTGCACGATTTAAGCTCGTTAAATTTAGTGAATAGCCTACATATTTCATCAGAGAATTCAGCATGAAAGCTGTCTGATAAAATATTTAAAATGAAATTCAGTAATTTAAGATGGGGGTGAATTTGTTGTTTTCAAGTTCATCCCATGCGTGTCTGTTTATGACTCAAAAAGGAGAATCAAAAAACATAAGGACGCAGGGTGGATTATATCATGGCACACAATTGAGACAGAAAAAACCCCTAATTACAAATTAAAAATACGAAAATCCAAATAAAACTTGACTTGTTATTTTAGGCACGATAAATAGCGCTTAAATCCTTTTACATTTTTCACTCATGAGGAAGTTTTAGTGTCTTCTACAGATTTTGAACTAGATGATAACTTCGGTGAAGATGATGTTAATTTCGATGAGGCTTCTAGCAAGCTCAGTGCTAAAGAGTCGTTGGAAAAACGTCGTCTGATCGATGATCTGCTGACCCAACGTCGTTTAGAGCGCGAACTCAAAGATTTTGACTATGACTTCGACGATGATGACGATTTTGACGACGAAGATTAACGAATTCGGATTTAGCATAGCCTGAATAAATGCTATGCTAAACCTTTCGGTTTTCTAAGTTTGGATGTTAGATGAGTGCTTTAGATTTAGACCTGTTGAGTGAATATCTAGATGGTGACCAAAATGAACATGGTCTAGATTTCGCGGCAACCCATGGTTTCTTATGTGCTATTGCAGTAGGCCCAAAATTCGACAAATGGTTAGACGAACTTTTTGATAGTAATCAAAAGAAAGTGCCTGCAGAAATCATCACTCAGGTGCAAGCATGGTTAGAGTCTATTCGTCAAAGCTTAGCCAATGAAGAAGGGATTACGTTCCCGTTTGAAATTGAAGAAGCAGATACTGAATCAAGCTTGGGTGACTGGAGTGTGGGCTTTGTAGACGCCATGTTCCTAAACGAAGACGCTTGGTTTACTGAAGAATTTGAAGAACAACTGGTGGATTTAACCCTGCCAATCATGGTCTTCAGCGGCATTGATGATGAAGATCCACAAATGGAAACTTTCCGTCGCAATGGCCAGTTAATGGATGAACTTGCAGAAGAAATTCCAGAAAACTTAAATGAATTGTATCTGATGTATCACACTCCAGAATAATTCATAAAAAAGCACCGCAGGGTGCTTTTTTTAGCTTTGGCCTTTTTGCATCTTTGAGAGCTGCTCGATCCTATTTTCTTTCCAAGCCTGTACGCTTGGCCAGACTATAGCGTGCATAAGCATTGTAGGCGATATGGAACAGTAAGGCATGTAAGGCAATACTTGCAGCCACCAAGAATGAATTTGTTCCTCTTCCTGTATAGGTGATGGTTCTATAAATCTCATCTGTCTGCGGGTTCATCCAGATGACCACTACTAAAAAGATAAACCCGAATGTCATAGCAATGATAGTAGAGCCCCAGACCAGTTTGCTTTTCTCTTGCTGAGTCGGCAAACGAAGTTCTTTCTTAACAAAGTATCGGGCACTGAGAAAGGCAGAAGCAATCAGGGCAGGAATCAGCAGAATGGCGCCCAGATTGAATACATAGATGAGTATGCCTACCAATAGAACCAAGGTCAGATAAACGGTGGCAAAATATTTTAGATAATGCGACATCGTTTTAATCTCCTTAAGGCATCTTCCCTCAGGATGGACGATTTTTACGCTGCTGTCTACGGTAGAAAATCCAGATAATAATTACCACAACAATGGCAATAATCACATAACTGACTTTACTGAAAATTTGCTGCATCAAATGCTGGTTTTCGCCAAAATAAAATCCGACACACGCCAAAAATGTGGTCCAGATGATGGTTCCAAGTGCGCTATAAAACATAAATTTCCAGAAGGGCATATGACTCATGCCAGCAGGAATGCTGATCAGCGAGCGAACCGCAGGAATCATGCGGCCAAAGAACACAATCCGGTGACCATAATGCTCAAACCAACTCAATGATTTTTTTACATCTTCTGATTTAATAAATAAATATTTGCCATAACGATCGACAAATTTAAAAATAGAATCATGGTTAAATTTATAGCCAATCCAGTACAGCAAGGCGGCTGCCAGCAGGGAGCCGATACAGCCGGACATGATTACCCCGACGAGTATTAACTCGCCCTGAGAGGCTGAATAGCCCGCGGAAGGCATAATAATTTCGGAAGGGATTGGCGGGAAGACATTATCCAAGAACATGAGCAGGGCAATGCCCCAGTAGCCCAGTTGCTCCATGACGGAAATAATCCATTCAGTCAGATTCATATGATTGGCAAAATAAAAAATACTGCCTATATCCTAAGCAGTATTTTTTGTGTGGTAAAGTCTTGGAATATAAATGATCAGACAGAATCAGCTATGTGTCAGGGTATAAATATAAACTTTACGTAAGAAATAGGCCAAGCAGATCGGCAAAATACTCAACAGGATAAAATGCATGATGCTGGTATTGATATGGTAACCAATGAACAGCGCCAAGATTGCGCCAATAATGGTTCCCAAGATAACTACGAACAGATGTGACTGCTGTTCAAGCTCTTCAGAAATTTGATGAAGTCGTTGCAGCTTTATATTTTCTTTTGGTTGAAATTGAACCAGATTGTCTGAATCTCGAGCAAGTGAGCCTGCCATTTTATATTCCTTTTCAAGTAAAAATTTCAGTTAATAATGAAAGACTTAGCTTGTAAATCACCGTATCATTAGACTAACAATCTTGTTTGGAAAAAAATGAGGTTCTTGGTAAGGAATTGGTAAGAGTTTTATTACTGTTGTGATTTTTATGTAAACAAAAAACCCTCCGAAGAGGGTTTTTATATATTTCATTACAAAAGGCCAAATTAGAGGCGTTTGCGTTTTGCTGCTAAAATTTGTGATTGTCGCATACGGAAACCTTCTTTTTGTTTCTCCGAGGTTTTGTCAATACAGTACACACAAGAGACACCATGTTCATAACTTGGGAGGGCAACTTCTTCTGGAAGTAAAGGCCAGCCACACGCATGACACTTGGTGTTTTGGCCTTCTTCAACACCGTGCGTTACGGCAGTACGACCATCAAACACGAAGCATTCACCTTCCCACATGCTTTCTTCAGCCGGGGTTTCTTCCAGGTATTTCAAAATACCGCCTTTCAGGTGATAAACTTCAGTGAAGCCTTCTTGAAGAAGTAAAGAGGTTGATTTTTCACAACGAATACCACCTGTACAGAACATCGCAATCTTCTTGTCTTTGTGCTGTTCCAGATTATTTTTCACGTATTCAGGGAATTCGCGGAAGCTTTCAGTTTTCGGGTCAATTGCGCCTTTGAAAGTGCCGGCTTTGTATTCGTAATCGTTACGTGTATCGACCAGAATCACGTCATCACGTGCAATCAGTTCGTTCCATTCTTTTGGATCAAGATAGTGACCGACTAAATCACGCGGTTTTACTTCCACGCCTAAAGTCACGATTTCTTTTTTTAATTTAATTTTCATCTTACGGAATGGCTTTTCAGAACTGTCAGATTCTTTGTATTCCATTTCGTTAAAACCTTCATTTAGAAGGAACTGATGAATTTGATCAATCGATGCACGGTCGCCTGCAACCGTACCGTTAATGCCTTCACTTGCCACAATTAGAGTACCGCAAAGGTTGATGGATTTTACCAGGTCCAAAAGACGTTGCTGAAGATCGGCAGGATCTTGAACTTCTTTGAATTGATAAAGTGCGGCAACAACCCAACCAGTCGTCGCTTGCTGTTCTACAGGTGCAAGCTGTTCTACAGTAGCGTTCATGGAATACTCCAACGTAGCATGATAATTTGAAAGGCGCATATTTTAGCTTGATTCGAGTGAATAAGCGAGTAAAACGCAAGTCTTTTAACAGGCTTCAATTCATGGGGGAGAGCGTGTATAGTCATGCCCGGCCCAAGATTTTGTGCAGTGATGCAGATACTGAAAATTGCAGTATCTTTGGAGTATGTTTTGAGTTCAGATCGTCGTATTGCGTCTTTAACCCCATGTGCAGGGCGTTGCTCGACCGTATTTGGTGATGCGGTATGTCGTGGTTGCCGCCGTTTTAATCATGAAGTGATCCACTGGAATACGTATAGTGCTGAGCAGCATCGAGCTGTGTGGCAACGACTGGATGCGCAGCTGGATCAGATTCTGGTGCCGCTATTGCCGCATGCTGATCTTGTCAAAGTGCAGGCCTTTGTGCTGTCGAAACGGGTGCGCCTGCGTGATGATGCTTCCAAAGGGCGCAAGCTGTATCATGCTTTAAAGCTCTGTGAAAAAAATCGGCATTTTACCGACGATAGTGGTTTGGGCATTCATTATAAGCAGGTGCGTCCCTTGTGGGATGAGTTTGAGCGCCGTATCTTGGCTTTGGCTACCGCCAGTTATGATCTGGCTTTTCTGCGGGCAGATGGCATCAGTCAGCATCTGATTCATATACAAGAGGAGGACTAAGTCCTCTTTTTTATGCAGAAAAATAATAACAGCTGAGGGAAGGGCGTGAATATTAGTGAATATTTTTTATATTGTCTGGCTGTTGTGGTGATGATCGCTACACCTGGCCCAGTGATGTTGCTGGTGGCCAGCGCAGGATTAAAAGGTGGTTATGCGGCGGCCTTGAGAACCATTTTCGGCACTAATTTCGCCTCTCTGGTTTTGATTGCCTTATCGGTATTGAGTCTAAAAGGTTTACTGGTTATCAATGCGCAATGGCTGGATGCGATCAAGTTGCTGGGCTGTCTATATATTACCTATCTGGGCTGGCAGATTTTCCGTGAAGTTATTTTTAAGCAGCAGGATCAAGCTCAGGAGAATCTAGTTTCTGTGCGTGGCGGTTTTCGACAAGGTTTTCTGGTTGGGATTTCTAATCCGAAGGACATTATTTTCTTTGCGGCTTTTTTCCCGCAGTTTATCGAGATTACCCCTGATCTTGATTTAAGTTTAAGCATTTTGACTTTGAGCTGGATCATTCTGGACTTTCTGACGTTGTCTGTGGTGTATTTGGGTTTCAACCACTTATCCCATTCTCGACTCTATCCACATTTGCTGGCATTGTGCGGCATGATTCTGCTCATGATTGCAGGGTACGGAATTTATCAAATCCTGATTTAAAAATGTACAGCATACTTGGACTGTTCCTGCCTGGCATATCCTGCAAAAATCATGCTAAGGTGAAATCAAATAAAAATTGAACAGATTAGCATGTCCAGAACAGTACCATCGCCAGATCGTCCATTTTCCCCGCTGTTATTTATTCAACCTGCTGTGATTCAAATTCTTCAAATCATTGGGCTGGCGCTGATCGCTGTCAGTATCGTGTATCTGCTGGCAGCAAACTGGTGGATGTTGCCCAAATTTGTCCAGCTGTTTATTCCTCAAATTTTATTGCTGGGTTCAGCATTGCTGAGTGTGCGTTTCACTGCGCGGGAAAAGTTAAGACAAAGTCTGGATACTGTATCGGGTCTAATGCTGGGCTTAAGTCTGGCCGTGATTGGACAGATTTATCAGACTGGTGCTGACAGTTATCAGTTATTTCTGCTTTGGGCTTTGCTGTTGCTGCCTTGGCTGTATCGGCCGAATATTGGGATCTTTGCATTATTTTGTGTGGTCAGCCAGTTAGCACTCTATTTTTATTTTAAACAAAGCTTTTGGCTGGTGCGTGCTGAAACTCTTTATCTGCTCGGTCTGAATCTGTTGACCGGGCTAAGTATGATCTATGCCTTACGTTATTATCCGGTTTTGCGCTATCTGTTTATCGCTGTCGTGGTGCTTATTTCAGTAGTAAGTATGTTCCGGTTTATCGACTCGGATTCGATCTCGTATTTGGCTTCGGTGCTGGTTCTGCCGATTTTATTCAGTGCTTATTTCTATACCCGAAAGCAACAGCTTGAAACCAGTTTGCTTGTTGCAGGACTGGCTCTGAGTTTTAGTATTTTCATTTTTGATCTCACTAAACAATATTTACAGGATTCTGCCGCTGGCTTATTGGTATTAGCTTTGCTGATATTCAGCTGGTTTGCATCTATTACAGGTCTGCTGATCAAGCTATTGCCCAAGAGCCGGTTTTCGGTCATTCCACTGGCTCTGGGCGCATGGATTGCTGGTGTGATACTGGCCATGCTGTTGCTGACTTATTGGGAAAGTTTTTCGATTCTGATGGGAATCATTTTTATCGCGGTCGCCTGGTGGTTGATTCGTAGTAAACCCTCAGTTTTTCTGCGGCAATTGGCTTATTGTTTGTGGGTGTGCGGTCAGGCCGCGGTATTGATTCATACCGAATTACTCACAGAGAGCCTATTGCTGATTTGGCTGATACAAGTCGGCATTATGCTGTTGACTATCATGAGTCGTACGCATTGGCTGGTGGTGCTGTTGCAGTTGTTACTTGCACATATACTGGGAATTGCAGTTCTGGTCGAGCAACATGCATTTTTTCAGGATCAGCGCTTGCTGACGTGGATCATGCTGCTGAATTACAGCATTCTGACTGTGACTTTGATTACTGCGAGACATTGGCTCGCTTCACCTTATGCCAAAAGCGTGAATTTATGGATGATCGGTATTTTAGCGGCAATAGCCATTTTTCAATGCCTGCTGCAATTTGGTGTGGCTCAGCAATTGCAGCCACACGGTATAGATGAAGCGATTATTTTCTATATTTTGCCAGCGCTCTGGCTATTGAGTTTTGTTGGGATTCATCTCAAGCAGTTTTCAGAGATTCAACTCTGGCTGATTCCTGCCGCGGGAATTCTGCTGATTGCATTGGGTTACTTTGAAATTTTTATCATTCTGGTATTTATGGCTTGGGCTGTGGTGAATCAACAACGATTGATGCATGCTTTGAGCATTTTGCTGCTGATCTTCTGGTTATGGCTGCTGTATTACAATCTAGGGCTGAGTTTTTTATTTAAAAGTGTCAGTATTTTTGCTTCAGGTGTGCTGGTGTTGCTCTTGGCTTATGTGTTGAGTTCACCGAAGTTTCAGTTGAAAGCAGGAGTAGCCTCATGATAAAAAAGTTTATAGCGCTGCACCTGAGTATTTTTAGCATTGCCTTATTTGTGGGTTTAATCATCCAGCGTGAATGGCATTTAAGAAATAGTCAGAGTATTTTTGTTAAGTTGGCGCCCGTCGATCCGCGTTCGATTTTGCAGGGCGATTATATGGCGCTGAACTATCAGTTGCATTTTGCTGGTCTGGATGCTGATGAAACTGCCCTGAATCAAACAGGTTCGGATATCACTATTCAGGATTTTAAAGATCGGTCTCAGATCGTGAGCTATGTACGCTTGGATGCACAACGACGAGTGATACGAAGCAGTTTTGATCCGCGTCTGTTACAAGTTCATCCGGCATCTTCCGCAAAACTGCTGTTAAAGAATCCACGCAATAGTTTTGAAGCTTTATATCCGGCAGCCAATAGTTTTTTCTTCGCCGAAGGCCTAGAGCCGTGTTATCGCAATGCCAAATTTGCCGAACTTAAGCTTAAGGAAAATGGAAAGGCTTTACTGGTTAATCTTGTTGACTCCCATTTAAAGCCCCTAAATTGTGAAAGTTCTAAAAGCTGGCGGCAGGGCAATTAATTATATTTAGTCATTCTGGCCATAAAAAAGCCCGCGAGGTGCGAGCTTTGGGAATCTGGTCGCATCGACTTAAGCGACTTGTACCGGAATACAGTTGGCAGTATGGCTGACGGTATTGTTTGGATTTGCATAGACCAAGCGTGGCTGATGTGCATTTGCTTCAGCTTCAGTGAAATCACCAAAAGTTGCAATAATGATGATATCGCCTACATCGGCTTGATGTGCAGCGCCACCATTGACTGAAATGATGCCTGAATTATCTTCGCCACGAATGGCATAAGTTGCAAAACGTTTACCATTGGTCACGTTCCACACATGAATTTCTTCGTATTCGCGAATGCCAGCTAAATCCATCAAAACGCCATCAATTGCACATGAACCTTCATAGTGTAGTTCTGCATGTGTAACGTGAGCGCGGTGAATTTTGCATTTTAATAAACGAGATAGCATGGCTAGCGTCCCCTGAGTTGACCTAAGAGTTTGATCATTTGGTTAAATCAATCTTGCTTGCTGTATGGTGAACAATCGAGCAAACGCATTTTGCGCTTAAATAAACTTTCTGGCAAGCGGAATTGTCCAGCAATTTTTGAATGTTTAGTTCGGCTTATATGCGTTGATTTGATTCATGGCTTGCTGTACTTCACCGTTCACTAGCATTTTTGTGCGAGCGAGGGCATGGGAAATCGCATCATCCATTAAGTTCTGTTCGCTGCTAGGTGCTTTACTGAGCACATGACCGGAAACACGGTCTTTGGCACCAGGATGACCAATTCCAATACGCAGGCGATGGAAGTTTGAACCAATATGCGGAACGATATCGCGTAGACCATTATGACCACCGTGACCACCGCCAGTTTTCAGGCGAATGACACCAGGATTCATGTTCAGTTCATCATGGGCAATCAGGATCGATTCAGGTGCGATATTGTAAAATTTGGCGAAAGGAACAACACTTTTACCGGAAAGGTTCATAAAGGTTGTCGGTAGAAGAAGACGGACGTCTTGACCTTCGATATTGCCACGACCGCTAAATCCATTGAATTTCGGGTCTTTTTTGAGGACAATGCCATATTGGTCTGCAAGGCGTTCTACGAACCAGAAGCCTGCATTATGGCGGGTTTGGGCATACTCAGAACCTGGGTTACCCAAACCAACAATCAGTGAAATATTTGACACTAATTACACCATTAACACTTATGCGCGTTTGAAGTCAGCGTGCATAGGTGTGTTTTTAGCTGGGTGACGTTGTAACGCTTGGATTTTAACGCTTTCAACTTTACCGTCTACATCAATTTCGATAACTTCTTCAAAGAATGAATTGTTTTCTAAGAATTTAACAAGCTGACGAAGCTCAACAGTAATTGCTACAGGAGCAGCTTCACCACCGTAGATGATTGCAGGAACTTTAGCTTGAAGACGAAGGCGGCGGCTCGCACCTTTCCCTTGAACTGCTTCTTCACGTGCTGCTGCGTTTAATACGAAGTTTGCCATGATAGACATCCTATTTAAGTTAAATGAACCAGACTTGCGACCAGTCTGGTGAGTAAAAGCCCTACCAAATGGCAGGGCTTTGAAAATTCAGCGCTCTATTATAGATAAGAATCAAACATTGCGCTAATAGATTCTTCGTTGTTAATACGACGAATCGTTTCGGCAACCATGCTGGCTACTGAAACCTGGCGAATCTTGCCCAGTGCTAAAGCTTCATCAGAAAGAGGAATGGTATCAGTCACAACCAGTTCATCAATCACAGAATTCTTTAAGTTTTCAATCGCTTTACCAGAAAGTACTGGATGCGTTGCATATGCAACAACCTTGCGAGCACCGAAAGTTTTCAATGCATCAGCAGCTTTGCATAGCGTACCAGCAGTATCTACCATGTCATCAACGATGACACAATCACGATCTTTTACATCGCCAATCAAATGCATCACTTGTGATTCATTCGCTTTTTGACGACGCTTATCGATGATTGCAAGATCGATATCGCCCATTTGTTTCGCAACAGCACGTGCACGAACGACACCACCGACGTCAGGTGAAACCACCATCAGGTTGTGATGCGATTGTTGACGCAAGTCAGCAAGTAGCGCTGGTGTACCGTAGATGTTGTCTACAGGGATATCGAAGAAGCCTTGGATCTGGTCAGCGTGCAAGTCGATCATCACAACACGGTCAACGCCTACAGTAGTGAGCATGTCTGCTACAACTTTTGCAGTAATTGGAACACGTGCTGAACGTGGACGACGGTCTTGACGAGCATAACCAAAATAAGGAATCACGGCAGTAATACGACCCGCACTTGCACGACGCAAAGCATCAGCCATCACCAAGATTTCCATCAGGTTATCATTAGTTGGGGCACAAGTAGGTTGTACGATAAATACGTCTTTACCACGAACGTTTTCAGTAATCTCGACAGCAATTTCACCGTCAGAGAACTGACCTACAGAGGCAGCGCCTAGAGGAATATGTAAGTGACTTACGACTTTTTGAGCGAATTGTGGATGCGCAGATCCACTAAAAACGACAAGATTGGGCATGAAGCACCCTTGGCGGTTGGGATATATGGGAATAGATGGCAGGGGTAGCTGGATTCGAACCAACGGATGCCGAGATCAAAACCCGGTGCCTTACCACTTGGCGATACCCCTAATGCGGCAGAACTTTAATATTTTTGCGGTAAAGTGTCAAGGTAAATTAACAGTCTTACAGCAAATGAGTGTTCTGTCTTTTTTCGAGAAAATGGCAGGGGCGGCTGGATTCGAACCAACGGATGCCGAGATCAAAACCCGGTGCCTTACCACTTGGCGACGCCCCTAATTTGATGACTGTAAGATGGCAGGGGTAGCTGGATTCGAACCAACGGATGCCGAGATCAAAACCCGGTGCCTTACCACTTGGCGATACCCCTAATACAGTACATCTACAGGTGAAAAATGGCAGGGGTAGCTGGATTCGAACCAACGGATGCCGAGATCAAAACCCGGTGCCTTACCACTTGGCGATACCCCTATCTACACTTTAAACCGAACTAAAGGTGATTCTTGTAAACTGTTGACCAGGTAAGCTTTACATGGTGCATTTGCAAGAATATCTTCGATATTCAGATTGTCAGTGACTTCAATAAACACACAAGCACCTGTACCTGTAAGTTTTGCAATACCGAACTGGTCGAGATATTGCATCGCTTCATCGACTTCAGGATATAAGGATCGAGCCAGTGGCTCAAAGTTATTTCCAAAATCAGATGGCGTTTGCTGATAGGCGCAAAATTTAGTGCTCTTCGTGTCTCTTGTCAATGCTTTTTGCGAAAAAAGCAGTTGAGTGCTGATAAAACAATCAGGTTTTAACACAATGAATTTTTTTTGATCTAAGTCTATGAATGTTAAGTGTTCACCAATGCCTTCAGCCCAGGCATTTTTACCATGCACAAATATCGGCACATCTGCACCCAGTTTAACCCCGAGATCTGCCAGTTGCTCAACATTTAAACCGCACTGCCAGAGCTGGTTTATCACAATCAGGGTCGTCGCTGCATTGGAAGACCCACCGCCAAGACCTGCACCCATCGGGATATTTTTTTCCAGACGAATTTTTAGTCCGCACGGCGTTTGGGCATAAGGCTTCAACAACTGTATCGCCCGATAGATTAGATTCTGTTGCAGATCGACGGAGGCCAGACCTTCAATCTGAATCGCATCATCGGCGCTTGGTTCAAACTCCAGCCAGTCATACAGGTCAATCAGCTGAAAAATACTTTGCAGCTCATGATAACCATTTTCACGGCGACCGGTGATATGTAAAAACAAATTCAGTTTAGCAGGCGAGGGAACACGAATCATCATGGGCTGGAATCAGGTCAATTAACGGTTTTCAATGATCATTGTAATACGGTTTTCTGCACCATTTCCAAGTGACTGCTTTAAAATCAAACGGTTTGGCATTTTGGCCTGCGCATTATAATTGAGATCGACCGTCCAGCCCTGTTCGATAATCTGGTTAATTCGCTGTGTATCGTCTTTTTGTAATTTGGCAGTCGTGGTAGCAGGGCGGGCTTGTACCCAATCGACTAAATAACTGATCGGCGCTTGCCAGCCGGTTGCACGTTGCAGTAAT
The DNA here is from genome assembly GCF_001878775.1 of Acinetobacter sp. AR2-3. Taxonomy (NCBI): domain Bacteria; kingdom Pseudomonadati; phylum Pseudomonadota; class Gammaproteobacteria; order Moraxellales; family Moraxellaceae; genus Acinetobacter; species Acinetobacter sp. AR2-3. Next base: position 42,213 of record NZ_MJIQ01000037.1, on the reverse strand, counting down.
TCTTCGGCACTGGCTGCCTGAATCACACCGGTTTTTGCGCTGTTTAAGGTCACTTGTCCCGGTGTGCCAGAAATCTGGGTTTTACCGACGCCTAAGATACCGCTGAGCTCAATATCGAATTCTTCCTGCTGTTGTACCCAGGTAAAGAATGCGCTGCCAGTCTGTTGAGGGGTACGAACGCCAATTTTACCTTGCAGCTGAAATTGATTCTCTGCCTGTACAGACGGGGTGGCAGGCGCTTGAGGCTTGATCATCTGCTGACAGCCAGTTAAAAATAAAGCAGTGGCTGCAAAGGCACAGCAGCCCAATTGGCTCAAATTGCGCATAAATTAATTAACTCGTTTTGGTTTGTGGTGCTAACAATAGCGAATTAAGTTGTTTCAATTCTGGGTCATTTGGATGGTTTTGTTGTAATTGTTGTAACACTTGGTGGAATTGTTGTAGATCACCTTTCATGTACAAGGAACGGGCATAACGCACGCCAATCTTCACATTCGGATTCAACTGATAAGCTTTGTATAACACGTCCGCAGCTGTGGCGAAGTCATTCTGTAAATAACAGATATAACCATAGGTATCCAGAATGGATGCCTGTTCCGGTGCATATTCCAGTGCCTGTTCGACATAGCGGCGTGCTTCTTCGAGACGACGGTTCTGCATCGCCAGGGTATAGGCATAGGCATTCAGATAGGTCGGACTGTTCGGTTCAATTTTAAGTAAAGTGCTAAGTAGTTCATCCAGCTTGATGCGATCCTGATGGGGGTTCAGCAACAGGACTTGCGAATAAACCAGTTCAGGGTCATCGGGCAGGTTTTTGCTGGCTTCTTCCAACAGGCGGATCGCGGCTTTTTTATTCTGCATGCGCGTCAAAATATCCGCTTGGGCTAGATAGAGGAAGCTGGCATGTTGTGGATAATTCACTCTTTCCTGTGTTAAGAAACGCAGCGCATCATGCAGCTTATCCTGCTGGGCGAAAATCGAGATCATGTTGCGACGTGAGACGGTGTAAAGACTGCCATCGACCAGACGATAATAAGCTTTAGCCGTTTCATAATGCTGTTTGCGTTCTGCATTCACTGCCAGATAATAATAGGCTTCATTTTGATACTGCGCAGAATAACGCAGTTCGACCAGATATTTTTCGGCTTTCTCGTATTCTTCCAGGTCGATACTGGTTAGTCCGGCAATAAACAGGGCTTCTTCGGCAGTCGGCCATTTTTTTAGAATGTCTTGCAGTTTTTTTAGCGCCAAAGTCGCTTCGTTCAGCTTGACCAGATATTTGACTTCGGCCAGACGCACATCCAGATTATTGCGGTGTTTACGGCTGGATTTTTCATACCATTGCAGTGTCGCCTGAGTATCGCCGAGTGCATTGAGCAGATTGGCTTTCATCAGGATATATCCAGTCGCATTCGGGCGTTTTTTTAAGGCACGGTTAACTGTATTTAGAGCCTGTTCGAGCTGACCATTTTGCGCTTCCAGACCGGCCACCAGCACCAGAATAGACGGGTTGTCCTTGGCTTTGGTGGTACTTAAGGCCTGAATCAGATAAGTACGGTCTTCTGTACCTTCTGGTGAAATCCCTGCGAGAATTTCTTCCAGATCGGCGCTGTCATCAATTTGCAGGATTTTTTCTAAGGTCTCAGCGGCCAGCTCATATTCATGTGCTTTCAGGGCAATATGTGATAAATAAAATAAAGCGGGGACATCTTGCGGCTCTTGTACCACCCAGTGCGTGGAGATATCTAGTGCTGCCTGAAGATCATCATGTTCCAGCGCGACATTCAGCGCACGTTGCTTGACTGAAGTGGAATTGCTCTTGATCGCTAGCACCGTATAGTTGTGCAAAGCGGTCGGAATGTCATGTGCAGCGATGGCAAACTCAGCCATCATACTTTGTTTTATCGCATCATAATTTTGATTTGCATGGTAAACTGCTTCCGCTGCATAGAGATGTGCAGTCGAAGCCATGCTACCCACCAGTAGGAATGTGGTAGAATATTGCTTAATTGTAGGGCCGTTGATACGGCTAATTGTTTGACGCAATTTTTTCTTGATCCAAGTAATGCTTTTTATGACACCGATGTTGCACAATAGCATAAATTTAGTGAAATGATGACCTGATATGTCTTTCTTTGCATTGGGTGTCAACCATCAAACTGCCTCTGTAGAACTGCGCGAACAGGTAGCTTTTAACCCTGAAAAGTTAAGTGCCATTCTTGCCGAGCAAAGCCAACACCCTGAACTGAATGACATGGTGGTGGTGTCTACATGTAACCGGACCGAAGTTTACGCGATGTCTGAAAATGCTGACATGGTGCTAAACTGGCTCGCCCAGAAAAATGGGGTAGATGTCAAACAACTGCAACATCATGTCTATCGTTATGAAAATGCTCAAGCGGTGACGCATCTGATGCGTGTCGCCAGTGGTCTGGATTCACTGATGCTGGGCGAACCACAAATTCTGGGGCAGGTCAAAACCGCACTTTCTCTGGCCAAAGACTCCCATACGGTGTCGCGCAATCTCAACCGGATTTTTGAATATGCCTTTTATGCCGCTAAACGCGTGCGTTCGGAAACGGCTGTCGGCAGTCATGCGGTCTCAATGGGCTATGCGGTGGCGCAACTGGCCTTGCAAGTATTTAGTCATCCGGACAAGCTGACCATTATGATAGTGGCAGCCGGGGAGATGAACAGTCTGGTGGCCAAACACCTTGCAGAGATGGGGGTGGGCAAGATCATTATCTGTAACCGTACCCGCGAGCGTGCGGATATCCTGGCACAGGAAATTGCACATCGGGTTGAGGTCGAAATTATAGGTTTTGATCAGCTTGCAGAAAATCTGCATCGTGCCGATGTCATTTCCAGTTGTACCGGCAGTTTGCATCAAGTGATCCATTTTACCGATGTAAAGGCTGCACTGAAAAAACGTCGTTACCAGCAGATGCTACTGGTAGATCTGGCCGTGCCACGTGATATTGATGCCAAAGTAGAAAGCTTGGATGGGGTTTATCTATATGGGGTCGATGACCTGCAAAGCGTGATTGAGGAAAATCTGGCACAGCGCCGTCAAGCGGCTGTTGAAGCCGAGATCATGGTCAATCAGTTGGCTACAGAACTGATGACCCAGCAAAAGGTCAAACAGGCCGGGGCGACCATTCATGCCTACCGTGACCACGGGGAAACATTACGTCAGGAAGAATTGTCACTGGCAATGCAGCGAATTGCCAAGGGTGAAAAGGCAGACATTGTACTGGCCGAGTTTTCGCATCGCTTAACTCAAAAACTGTTGCATCCAACCTCTATTGTGCTGCGTGAGGCGGCCAAAGCAGAAGATCCTGCCTATTTTGAGCTGTTGCAGGAAGAACTGGGCAATGTAGTCGCGAAACGTCGTAAATCCAGGCATTCGTTTTAATCAGCATGATGAGAAGCTTGGTTCTTTGCTGATTTGTACTTCAACATAAAACCCAGCCTGATTATTTGAGAAAATTATAAATAATAATGTGAGCTAGCAGTGACTTCATTGGATTCAAAAGAATCAATAATTTGAAAAATTAATCTTCTAACAGGGTCATTGAGCGTTTGCGGTCAATCTCATAAATCTGCATTTTCAGGTTTTTCATTTCTGCAATACTGTTAAATTTCTTGGATTTAATCTTGTTTTTTAAACACTGATATTGCAGCTTGGTTGAAAAATCAGCCGCGAGCTTATCGGCCTGTTCCGGCGATGAGGTGTAATCGCTGACATTGGCATGCTGCAGAATATGCTGCAGTTCATGATGATGGGCTGCGCAGGCACCGAGCACATAATAGATCGACAGTTCAGGATCATCCGGCAAGTCATCAAAAATCACATTCAGAATATTCAAAATCTTAAACAGCAACTGATCTTCCGCTACTAGCGCGCGCAGTGGTTCAAAATGAATATACAGATAAGGATGATTCATCAAGATCGCAATCACATATTCTTCAGCATCAATTTTGGTACTAAAGCTTAAAGATGCATCTGTATTGACCTTAGGTTGCCATTTACGATTAAAGCCCAGTTTTTCACGGAAAAATTGCTGCAGCAGATAACGGAAGGAGCCGTGTTTGGGCAGTAATTCGGTCAGATTTTTTAGTTCACCCATAACCTGACTCTTGCCTTCTGGGGTGGTGATATCCTGATTTTGGGTCAGATGGGCAAACACGAAGTCCGACATCAACGGTGCCTGATCCAGCAAGCGTCTGAAGTTTTCTATCCCTTCACGGCGGATCAATGAATCTGGGTCATGGTCAGCGGGCAAAACAAAGAACTTCAGCTCTCGGCCATCATTCAGCAGGGGCAGGGCAATGTCTAAGGTACGGCGCGCTGCTTTTTGACCGGCAGCATCCCCATCAAAGGCAATGGTCAGCCGGTTGCTCTGCTTGAACAGAATATTCAGGTGGTCGGTATTACTCGCTGTACCTAAAGTTGCTACTGCGCCATGAATGCCATATTGCTGAAGCGCAATCACATCCATATAGCCTTCGACCATCAGCCATTCTTGGGCTTTCTGTTTGCGGCCCTCATAGAGGCCATACAGCAACTGGTTTTTATGGAAGACCTCAGAATCTGGCGAGTTAATATATTTAGGCTTAATCTCGTCATTCAGGGCACGGCCGCCAAAACCAACTACACGACCCTTGGTATCACGGATCGGGAAAATCACCCGTTCACGCAGCAGATCAAAATCACGGCCACTGTCGCTGGTACGAATCAGACCTAAAAGTTTTAAGCCTTCAATATCCTGAGGAAAGGCTTTTTCCAGATGTTGCCAGTCTTCGGGCGCATAGCCTAAGCGCCAATAGGCAATGGTTTCTGCAGTCAGACCACGCTGTTTAAAGTATTGCTGGGCACTCGGGCTGTTGGGTAACTGGCGTTCATAGAACTGTGCAATATTTTCCAGCAGGTCGTAGAGATTACCGTCTTGCTGAACTTCTGCCATGGGCAGGTGTTCAAAAGAAGCAAAAGGGTCACCATAAAAATCCTGTTCGACTGCCTGAAACTCTGCAAATGGGTCAAAACTCGCCGTAGATGCAGCACTATTATTTTCTGTTACTGCATTATTTTGTTGCGGCTGAGCTTGTGGTGCCGCTTGAGCAGGCGCAATTTTGAGCTTGGCTGCTTCACGTTTATATTTTAATTTATTGGAATCGGTGTTGTCTTTAGGCAGTTCGATACCGGTCTGACTGGACAGGTCTTTCATCACTTCGACGAAATTACGGCTGCCAATATCCATTAAAAAACGGATGGCATTACCGTTGGCCTGACAGCCAAAACAGTGAAAATACTGTTTGTCACGATAGACGTGGAAAGATGGTGATTTTTCCTGATGAAAAGGGCAGCAGCCTGAATAGGTACGGCCTGTTTTTTTCAGTTTTACGAATTGACCAATCACATCGACAATATCGGTGCGATCGAGAATCTGATCAATCGTATGTTGAGGAATGGCCATGGTCTGCTGAGCTTCTCGTGCTGGTATCTAAGGTCTAAATCACTGAAAAAATGAAAATAGTCTGGCTGAACATTGAATATTTCAAGTTCCTTTGTATACCTTTTGCACGTTTTGTTCAAGCCTTGGCCAGACAACGCAAAAGGGCAAGTATAATACCTTGCCCTTGAGGAAAATGCACCTGTAAAGCGCTGTCTTATTTGCTGATACTGCCGGACTTATTTAGCTTTATTCAGCCGTTTTAGGACGATCCAGCAAACCAAATGAAATGCGATTGGTGATGCTGCGCTTTTCAGTTTCTGGCGTATCCGATTGTGCATCGGTGTCGGTTACAGTTTTGGCTTCTTTACCAAAAATACCCAGTGTCGCGCGGTTAAAGAAACTGCTTTCGCTCCGCGCTGCACGCAGATTCACCGTACCATCTGATTTCACCAGATTCGGATAATTCAGCTTTAAAACATCCACATATTGCTGAGAAGTCGCTTTATCACCTAGCTGATCATAGCCATAAGCAACTGTTGCGAGTGCTTCCGGAATCTGCGCAGTTTGAGGATAATGCTCAATCACCCACAAGCCACGTTCAACTGCTGCCAGATACGCCTTACGCTTGATGTTAAAACGTGCTGCATTCATTTCATGCTCAGCCAGTTCCTGACCGATAAACTGCATACGCTGTGCGGCATCGACTGCATAGGTACTCGACGGATAGCGGCGAATGAAATCAACAAAATTCTGGTAAGCTACTTTCAGGTAGCTGACATCACGATGCGATTGTTTCAGTGAGGTATAACGCAGCAGGCCGTTATAGTTCTGTTCCATATTGGCGACACCGCGTACATAGTAAGCATAATCGACATTTGGATGTTGCGGGTTCAGACGGATAAAACGCTCTGCCAGTGCAACCGCACCTTCATAATCTTTTTGCTGGAATTTTACATACAACAGTTCAAGCTGCGCCTGAGGGGCATACTGACTGGTCGGGAAATAAGTTTCCAGCGCTTCTAACTGTTTTGCTGCATCGGTATATTGATTACGATCTAGCGCTTTCTGTGCTTTTTGAATATAAACCTGTTCGCTAGATTCCGGACCTTTATCCACGACTTCTTTTTTTGGATTACTGCTACAGCCTACCATTGCCGATGCAATGCCTAATGTCACAGCAAGCATTGTCATTTTATAATGTGGTAGCGACATAAAAATTCCTCTGTTAATACGGGCAATGAGCTACAATTGCACTATTAAACCACTTTTGTCTGAATGAGCAAATGAGTCAAGCACAATCTTCCAATTCTAATATCCCTGATACTGATTTCAATTTACTTGAAGATTCTGAGGATGCAGATAACCATACTTCAGAAGCAACTGCAACACGTTTATCGTTGCAATTTCAACTGGATGAAACTTATATCGGGCAACGGATCGACCAGATTGCCGCAATGGTCTGGAGCGATTTTTCTCGAGAAAAATTAAAGCAATGGATTAAAGATGGCAATTTATTGGTGAATGGTCAACCGGTTAAGCCGAAATTTAAAAGTGATGGTTTTGAAACCCTGACTTTAAATGTTGAGCTTGAAGCGCAAACGCGCAGTCTGCCGGAAGATATTCCACTGGACATCATCTATGAAGATGATGACATTATGGTCATCAACAAACCAGTCGGTATGGTGGTACATCCGGGCGCTGGCAATAGTTCTGGCACCTTGGTCAATGCTTTATTGCATCACTATCCGAAATCAGCTGAACTGGCGCGTGCAGGTCTGGTACATCGTATCGATAAAGACACCAGCGGTCTGTTAGTCGTCGCCAAAAATCTGGAAGCACAATTTGCCTTAAGCAAACAGCTTGAGAAAAAATCAGTATATCGCCTGTATGACTTGGTGGTTTACGGCAATATTATTGCTGGCGGTACCATTGATGAACCAATCAAACGCCATCCGGTGGATCGTGTGAAAATGACCATACTTCCAGGTGGTAAAGACGCGGTGACGCATTACAATGTCAAAGAGCGTTTCCAGCATTTTACCCGTGTTCAAGCCCGTCTGGAAACTGGACGTACCCATCAGATCCGTGTGCATTTTAGCTATATCGGCTTTGGCTTGGTGGGCGATCAGGTGTATATGCCACGTGTCCGTATGCCTGCAGGTGCATCGCAATTATTAGATGATACTTTACGTGGCTTTAAACGCCAGGCCTTACATGCAGCGAAACTTGGTCTGACCCATCCGCGTACCAAAGAAGAAATGACCTTTGAAGCGCCGTGGCCGGAAGACTTTGCCAATCTGGTTGAAGTACTGCGTACCGAAAACAAAGCCTATTAATCTTTTTATTTAGCTCGCGTCAAAGCAAGGAATCGAGATGCAATTTGTACCAGGACTTCCACAAGGTGTGTATGTCGGCCAGACTCGCGTTCACCATGCGAAAGTACAGCCATCCGCACAGCCTGAGCTTGCAGGTTTTAATCTGGCCTTGCATGTGCAGGATGATGCGCAACGGGTACAACAGCATCGCATGGCTTTATTGCAGGATTTCGCTGCCTTTGGCGTAGATAAGATTACCTGGATGACCCAGACACATAGCACCATTTGCCATACTATTAATGAGCAGATGCCATTTACCGCACTGGTCGGAGATGGTCTGGTGACTCAGCGTAAGGCGCATGCCTTAATGATGATGACGGCAGACTGCTTGCCTGTGGTACTGGGGAATGCGGATGGCACGGAAGTTGCCAATTTGCATGCTGGCTGGCGTGGTCTGGCGGGTGGGATTGTCGAAAATACCATTGCCGCTATGCAAACTCCACCGACCTGGGCCTGGCTCGGGGCAGCAATCAGTCAGCCATGTTTCGAGATTGGCGCTGAAGTAAAAGCGGCTTTTTGTAGTAAATATCCTGAACTGGACAGTGCATTTCAGGCCGGTGAACAGGCAGGTAAATATTATGCCGACCTGTATGCGATTGCGCGTTATATCTTGCAGCAAGACGGGGTAAATACTGTTCTAGGTGGAGATCAGTGTTCTTATCGCCAGCCAGAGGAATATTTCTCTTATCGCCGCGAAGCTAAAACAGGGCGTATGGCGACATTCGTGTTTATGACATGAAAATGTTAAACTTAACTGAATTTTTTGGCTTTTGAGCGTTATGTCCCTATCTTCCAAATCTGTTGCGATTGTTTATCACAGTCCTTATGGACACACGGCTAAAGTGGCAAATTTTATTGCCGATGGTGCGCTAGAAACTGGTGTTCAGGTGCATATGATGAATGTCGAACATATAGACTGGGATGTGCTGGACGCCGCCGATGCAATTATCTTTGGTTGTCCGACCTATATGGGTAGCCTGACCTCTGCCATGAAGCTGTTTATGGAGCAATCCTCTAAACGCTGGCTGGCACGTAGCTGGCAGGGTAAACTGGCCGCAGCCTTTACCAATGGTGGCGGACTCAGTGGCGACAAACTGGCAGTCTTGCAGCAAATCAACCTGTTTGCCATGCAGCACGGTATGTTGTGGAGTGGATTGCCATTAATGCCGACAGGACGTGCCGTCACGGATCTGAATCGGATGTCGAGCTTCTTGGGGCTTATGACCCAGTCAGATAACGCGCCGGTTGAAGTCACTCCACCTGAGGGCGATTTAAAAACCGCGTTCTGGTTTGGGGAATATATTGCCCTGACTCTGGCAAGACTGGGCGGTAAAGCTTAAAGTTATAAAAAAACCTCCGAATGCGGAGGTTTTTTATATTGAATTTTTAATCCATTATTTATGGAAAATTCGTGCTTTATCACGTTGCCAGTCACGGTCTTTTTCGGTGGCACGTTTGTCATGGAGCTGCTTACCTTTCACCAAGGCAATTTCCAGCTTGGCATGTGGACCTTTCCAGTAACACGCCAGTGGTACGCAGGAATAACCTTTCTGGTTAATTGCACCCATCAACTTTTCAATTTCACGGCGATTCAGCAATAGCTTGCGGGTACGGGTTGCTTCAGGCACTACATGGGTCGAGGCGCTTAACAAAGGTTGAACCTGAGCACCAAACAAGAACGCTTCACCATTTTTAAAGGTAATATAACTTTCTACGATAGTCATACGCCCAGCGCGCATTGATTTGACTTCCCAGCCTTTTAATGAAAGCCCCGCTTCAAATTTCTCTTCAATAAAATAATCGTGGCGGGCACGTTTATTCAGTGCAATGGTACCGCCATTATTTTTTTTTACTACAATAGATGCTTTCGCCATAATCTGATACTTCCAAACGTGCTGCTATTGTACCGCAACTAGAAATAAGGTGAAGTTTTTTAAATTAATGAGGATTATTCACCAAAAAAACAAGTTTTTGCTAAAATAAGATTCTACATAACAAACAGAGTACAAATGGATGTCTAAAACTCGTGTGATTTATCCGGGGACTTTTGATCCAATTACCAATGGACATATTGATTTGGTAACCCGCGCAGCGCGAATGTTTGATGAAGTCGTGGTAGCCATTGCTATCGGTCATCATAAAAATCCGGTATTTAGTCTGGAAGAGCGTGTCGCATTGGCGAAAGAGTCATTGAGTCATTTGGACAATGTTGAATTTGTAGGTTTTGATGGTTTGCTCGTCAATTTTTTCCGTGAGCAAAAGGCGACTGCTGTATTGCGTGGTTTGCGTGCAGTGTCTGATTTTGAGTACGAATTTCAGCTGGCAAATATGAACCGTCAGCTGGACTCCCACTTTGAAGCGGTATTTTTAACTCCTTCAGAACAATATTCTTTTATTTCATCCACTTTGGTGCGTGAAATTGCTCGATTAAGAGGTGATGTAACCAAGTTTGTACCACCAAACGTGGTTGCTGCCTTCGAGCGTAAACTTCAACAAGGTTGGTAGCGTGTCTTTATATATCACCGATGAATGTATTAACTGTGATGTCTGTGAACCTGTATGCCCGAATGAGGCCATCTATATGGGTGAACTCATTTATGAGATTCATCCAGATTTATGTACAGAGTGCGTCGGACATCATGATCAACCGCAGTGCCAGTTGTTCTGTCCGGTGGATTGTATTCCACTGGATCCGAATCATGTCGAAACGCAGGAACAGCTGCAAGCCAAGTATGAAAAACTGACTGCTCAAAAAACATCAAGCAATTAGTCTCGATATTTGATACTATGCCGCTCGAAGTGAGCCAGACGATCGCTGCTGTGGAAATCTCCGTGATTGAAGCAGGGGAGGAAAGTCCGGGCTTCATAGGGCAAGGTGCCAGGTAACGCCTGGGCGGTGCAAACCGACGGCAAGTGCAGCAGAGAGAAGACCGCCTTCATTATGTTTTCGAGCAATCGGAATCGGAGGTAAGGGTGAAAGGGTGCGGTAAGAGCGCACCGCATGGCTGGTAACAGTTCATGGCGAGGTAAACCCCACCGGAAGCAAGACCAAATAGGAATCCATTAGGCATGGCCCATGCTGGATTCGGGTAGGTCGCTTGAGCGCATGAGTGATTGTGCGCCTAGAGGAATGATCGTTCACGACAGAACCCGGCTTATCGGCTCACTTCAACAAATTTTGATCAAACAGCACAATATGGGGTTGACGTGATTTACAGAAAATCCCATAATGCGCGCACAGTTTAAGGCTATGTAGCTCAGTTGGTTAGAGCACCGCACTCATAATGCGGGGGTCACAAGTTCAAGTCTCGTCATAGCCACCATATTCTAAAAAAACCCACTCCGATTGAGTGGGTTTTTTTATGTTTTCTAAAAATTATGAAAATAAATCTGATCTTAGTAGATTTTCAATATTATCCATATCTGTTTTTAATTTATCTGAAATAGGTTGAATATCGGCTGTAAATTTTTTAGTTATTTCATTTTGTGCTGATTCGTCAAAAAATAAGTTAGAAATATTGCTGACATACTGATTAGTCATTTTGAAAATTTGTTCATAACTTATGGTTATTTCTTTTAATTTTATCCGAATCTCTTCAGGGGCAAAAAATTTCAAACGATTACATTCATTTTGTAGGGTATTAAGTTCATCAAACAAATTTGCAAAAAAGCTTTGAAGATTTTGATGATATTCGCCAGTTGCTTTAGCCATTGCATCTGTATCATTTATTTCTGAAGCTGTAACAAAGTCAATCAAAAAGTTATGCATATAAAGGTTTATTGATTTTTGTGAATCAATTTGAGCTTTTGATTGAAATTTATCTAAATTGTTAAAAAACTCCCCATAAACTTCTTGTTTTATACCGAAATTTTTCTTTTTCCTTTCAAGTTCTAATCCGAAATTATGTTTTAAGCCTTCTAATTCTTTATCTTTTTCAGCTTTGTAGTCAATTAGAGCTTTATCATTTTTATGTTTTTGGTAAAAAGAGAAGATCAACCATAAGATATTCGTAAGAGTGAATAATACGGTAAAGAAAATAGGATTTTCACTTACAAAACTCAGAATACTTTGCATGCTTAATCTTTTGAAATTTTAATGATTTAATGATAGTTTTAATTGCTTAAAAATTCTACTAGATAACTAATATCATCCGTCTGCAACTGCTCACGCATTTTTAGAAACTGCTTTTCATCAATGTCGTACATTTTGAGGGAAAGCAATTTTTTAATATCTTCCTGTGGAAAGCGGTATTTAATAATTTTTGCAGGAACACCACCGACAACCGCATACGGTGGTACATCTTTGGTTACGACAGCACCTGTGGCAACCACAGCACCTTCACCTAGTGTCACCCCTTGCATAATCATGGCACGAGAACCAATCCAGCAACCATCACCAATCATGGTATCACCCGTAGGCACAAAACTGCGTGTATCGAATGGAAACGCTGAAATCCAGTCGGTACGGTGCAGCTGGTTTCCACCCATCATGATCACGCATTCAGCGCCGAAACAGACGAAATTGCCAATATAAAGCTGATCAATCGGTTTGTCTGGGGTAGATGGCTTATCATGTAAATAACGCACTACACAACGCTCAAAACCCTGATCCCAGTAGGCTGAGTAGTAAGAATAGTTCCCCTTGATATGAATATTCGGATTCTTCACCGTTTTTGAGATGAACTCAAATTCACACCAGTGATTTACAGGAGAATTAATTAACTTTTCAGACATAAGGGAGATACAAAAAATAGTGAATAAGAAATTATACCTAATCGGCGTTTAAACTTGCTGAATAATATCTACAAGACGCTCAAGCGACTGTGAATAACGCAAATGATTAGACTGGTGTCGATGCTGTAGGAATACGGGCAATGACTTTAATCTCAAAATCAAAACCTGCCAGCCAGGTCACGCCCACAGCTGTCCAATTAGGATAAGGCTTTTGTGTAAACACCTGATTTTTCACCTTCATGATGCTTTCGAACTGCCGTTCCGGATCAGTATGAAAGGTGGTGACATCGACAATATCATCGAAGCTACAACCAGCTGCTGCCAATGTCGCAGCTAAATTTTCAAAAGCCCGTTCTACCTGTTTCTCGAAATCTGGTTCAGGGGAACCATCCTCACGGCTACCGACCTGACCCGATACAAAAAGTAAGTCTTCCGATTTGATTGCAGCAGAATAACCATGCTGTTCATACAGGGCATGGCGGTCTTGGGGAAATATTGCGGTTCTAGTCATGTCTATTCTCATTCAATATCTAATTTATCAGTGAGTGAAAGCAGCTTAACCTTCATATACGCCTCGTATGTAAACATAATTGACATACGTACCGTATGTCAATTAAAATTTTTATAAAGATGATGTGATGAAAATAAATGTCTGTTCGTGAATTAAAAATGGCCGAAACCCGTAAAAAACTGATTCAAGTAGCACGCCGTGCATTTGGGGAATATGGCTATGCTGGCACTTCAATGGATAAGCTCACGGCAGAAGCAGGGCTGACTCGTGGTGCGCTGTATCATCATTTTGGTGATAAAAAAGGCTTATTTGCTGCAGTGGTCGATCAAATCGATTCGGAAATGGCTTCATCTGCGCAGCAACATCTGGAGCAGCCTGATGATCTTTGGGAAGGATTGATGCTGGAAGGGCGGACCTATATTCACAATGCCTTAAATCCGGAATTCCAGCGCATTGTGCTGCGAGACGGGCCGGCTGTGCTGGGCGATCCTGCACATTGGCCAAGTCAAAACAGATGTTTGCAGTCCACGCGTGAATGTGTTGAACAATTATTGGTAGCAGACCGAATTAAAACAGTTGATCCGGAAGCTGCTGCGGTATTTTTAAATGGTGCTGCAATGAATGCAGCACTCTGGGTGGCTTCTAGTGAACATCCTGAGCAGGTACTGCCTGAGGCTTTACATGCATTTAACTTATTTGCATCGGGGTTTTTAAAAGAAGCACAGAGTTAATCCGTTTGTAGGAAGCGGATAAAGGTAAAAAACCCCTCAATCGAGGGGCTTTAAATTAAATAGCTTTAAATTTTAAAGATATTCAACTTTCACAATTTCGTATTCAACTTCACCGTTTGGTGTATTGATTTTCACATCGTCGCCTTCGTTTTTACCTAAAAGACCACGTGCGATCGGCGAGTTTACAGAGATCTTGTTAATCTTAAAGTCTGCTTCGTCATCGCCTACAATTTTATAGGTTTTCTGCTCTTCAGTATCTAGGTTTTCAATCGTGACAGTCACACCAAAAACTACACGACCATTCTGTTCAAGTTCTTTGACATCAATCACTTGAACTGCACCCAGTTTGCCTTCGATGTCCTGAATACGGCCTTCACAGAAGCCTTGCTGTTCACGTGCTGCATGGTATTCTGCATTTTCTTTTAAGTCACCATGTTCACGCGCTTCCGCAATCGAAGCGGTGATACGTGGGCGATCCACTGTTTTCAATTGGTGTAATTCTTTCTCTAAGGCAATTTTGCCTTCAGGTGTCATAGGATAACGTTGCATGTTGTCCCTCAAAAGTCAGTTGAAAGATATAAAATCTATAAATAAAAAAAAGCCCGCCACCAAGAAGGTAGCGGGACTTCTTGGAAGCGAATTAACCTTTAGTTAGGTCTTGCAAACGATATACATCCATTGGCAATTTAATTGCTAAAGCTTGGCATACTGCATCCGCACCATTCAATGTAGTTGTGTTATACACTTTACCTTGAAGTGCTGAACGACGGATCGAGAATGAGTCTTCTTGTGCCTTTTTGCCTTCAGTCGTGTTAATCACAAGGTGGATTTCGCCGTTTTTGATACGGTCCACAATGTTAGGACGACCTTCAGTCACTTTATTGACACGTTCACATTCAAGACCAGCATCGCTAATCACTTTAAATGTACCATCAGTTGCAAGAATCTTGAAGCCTAGGTCAATCAATTGTTTTGCGATACCTGCCGCACGTGGTTTATCTGAGTCACGTACAGAGATAAATGCGTGTTTCACTTCGCCTTCAGTTGGAAGACCTGGTAAACGCTCATTTGCACCTAAAACAGCTTTATAGAACGCTTCACCAAATGTTTTACCAACGCCCATTACTTCGCCGGTCGATTTCATCTCAGGGCCAAGGATCGGGTCAACACCAGGGAATTTGTTGAATGGGAACACCGCTTCTTTGACAGAGAAGTGCTCAGGAATAATCTCTGATGTAAAGCCTTGCGACTCAAGAGATTGACCCGCCATACAGCGTGCAGCAACTTTCGCTAAAGATTCGCCGATACACTTAGAAACGAATGGCACAGTACGAGATGCACGTGGGTTCACTTCCAGGATGTAAACGTCTTCGCCTTTAACCGCAAACTGAACGTTCATTAGACCAATTACGCCAAGTTCTTTTGCCATCGCAACGGTTTGACGACGCATTTCGTCCTGAATCTCTTTAGACAGAGAGTAAGGAGGAATTGAACATGCCGAGTCACCTGAGTGAATACCCGCTTGTTCAATGTGCTGCATGATGCCGCCGATCACCACGTCTTTACCGTCAGATACGCAGTCTACGTCAACTTCGATCGCGTCATCAAGGAAGCGGTCAAGAAGTACAGGCGCTTCGTTAGATGCTTGAACCGCATCACGTAAGTAGCGTTTTAATTCTTCGTCGTTGTACACGATTTCCATCGCACGACCACCAAGCACGTAAGAAGGACGTACTACAAGCGGGTAGCCGACTTTAGATGCTTCAGCCATACCTTCTTCAGCAGATTTTACAATGCTGTTGTTTGGTTGACGAAGTTGCAGACGTTGAATCATTTGTTGGAAACGTTCACGGTCTTCTGCACGGTCAATCGCATCAGGCGATGTACCGATAATTGGTGCACCAGCTTCTTCTAAAGCACGTGCCAATTTAAGCGGAGTTTGACCACCGTACTGAACGATAATGCCTTTAGGCTTCTCGATACGCACGATTTCAAGTACATCTTCAAGCGTGATCGGTTCGAAGTACAAACGATCTGATGTATCGTAATCCGTAGAAACCGTTTCAGGGTTACAGTTCACCATAATGGTTTCGTAACCATCTTCACGCATTGCAAGCGCCGCGTGTACACAGCAGTAATCGAACTCGATACCTTGACCAATACGGTTAGGACCACCACCGATCACCATGATCTTGTCTTTCGCAGACGGATTGGCTTCACACTCTTCATCGTAAGTTGAGTACATGTAGGCTGTATCAGATTCGAATTCTGCAGCACATGTATCGACACGTTTGTAAACTGGCGTTACGCCCAGGTTCCAACGATGTTTACGGAATTGTTTTTGTGAAATGCCCATCAAGTCCGCAATGCGAAGATCTGATAAACCTTTACGTTTGAACCCACGGATGTTGTCCGCATTCAAGTCGCCAAAACCTAAAGTCTTGATTTGGTTTTCAGTTTTGATGATGTCTTCGATTTGAATCAAGAACCAGCGGTCAATGTTCGTTGCAGCGAATACTTCGTCTAGAGTAAAGCCGTGACGGAATGCATCGCCCACATACCAGATACGCTCTGGACCTGGCACTTTAAGTTCTTGCAAGATTTTGTCGCGTGCGCCTTCAGCACCCACTTCAACTTTTTCGTCAAAACCAGAAGCACCCACTTCAAGACCACGAAGGGCTTTTTGTACAGATTCCTGGAAGTTACGGCCAATCGCCATCACTTCACCGACAGATTTCATCTGAGTTGTAAGCGTTGCGTCAGCTTGTGGGAATTTCTCGAAGTTGAAACGAGGAATCTTGGTTACAACGTAGTCGATTGCAGGTTCGAACGATGCAGGCGTTGTACCGCCAGTGATGTCGTTTTTCAACTCATCAAGCGTATAACCCACAGCCAATTTCGCTGCGATTTTTGCAATTGGGAAACCAGTTGCTTTCGATGCCAGTGCAGATGAACGTGATACACGTGGGTTCATCTCGATCACCACCATACGGCCAGTATTTGGGCAAATACCGAACTGTACGTTAGAACCACCTGTTTCTACGCCAATTTCACGTAATACAGCTAAAGATGCGTTACGTAGTAACTGGAATTCTTTATCTGTCAATGTTTGCGCAGGGGCAACAGTGATTGAATCACCTGTATGCACGCCCATTGGGTCAAAGTTTTCAATGGTACATACGATGATACAGTTGTCGTTTTTGTCACGAACAACTTCCATCTCGTATTCTTTCCAGCCAATTAAAGATTCATCAATCAATAACTGTTTGGTTGGAGAAAGATCGAAACCGCGTTCACAAATTTCGATGAATTCTTCTTTGTTGTACGCGATACCGCCACCTGAACCACCCATCGTGAATGATGGACGGATAATCACTGGGAAGCCGAAACGTGCTTGAATTTCTAAAGCATGTTCCATTGACTCAGCAACGTCAGCTTTTGGACATTCAAGACCAATTTTACGCATTGCCTGGTCGAACAGTTTACGGTCTTCAGCTTTTTCAATCGCTTCTTTGGTCGCACCGATTAATTCAACATTGTATTTTTCTAAAATGCCGTGCTCATCAAGGGCAAGGGCACAGTTCAATGCCGTTTGACCACCCATGGTTGGAAGAACAGCATCTGGACGTTCTTTCTCAATGATCGCTGCAACAGTTTGCCAAGTAATTGGCTCAATGTAAGTTGCATCCGCCATGGTTGGGTCGGTCATGATGGTCGCTGGATTAGAGTTGACCAAAATAACGCGGTAACCTTCTTCACGAAGGGCTTTACATGCTTGAGCACCTGAGTAGTCAAACTCACATGCTTGACCGATGACAATCGGACCAGCACCAATAATCAAGATGCTTTTAATGTCAGTACGTTTAGCCATGATGCTTCCTTAATTACTTCTTAGATGCTTCGATAAGTTCGATGAAATGATCGAACAATGGTGCGCAGTCATGTGGACCCGGGCTTGCTTCAGGGTGACCCTGGAAGCTGAACGCAGGTTTGTCTGTACGATGAATACCTTGGTTGGTGCCATCAAACAGTGAGCGATGCGTTACACGCAACACATCAGGCAGATTGCTTTCATCGACTGCGAAGCCATGGTTCTGAGAAGTAATCATCACTGTACCATTATCTAGATTTTGTACAGGATGGTTAGCACCGTGGTGGCCGTGAGGCATTTTTAAGGTTTTAGCACCACTTGCAAGCGCAAGAATCTGGTGACCCAGACAGATACCAAATACTGGAATTTCAGTGGTTTCTACAATTGTTTTTACAGCTTCAATTGCGTAGTCACATGCAGCTGGATCGCCAGGACCGTTCGATAAGAACACGCCATCTGGATTCAGTGCAAGTACATCAGCAGCAGGAGTTTGCGCCGGCACAACAGTCAGTTTACAACCGCGGTCTGCGAGCATACGTAAGATGTTGGTTTTGACACCGTAATCGTATGCAACAACATGGAATTTAGCTTCTGGTTGAGAGAAACCTTTGCCTAATGTCCAAGAGCCCTCAGTCCATTCAAAACCTTCAGGGTCACAACATTCTTTTGCCAGGTCTAAACCGTTTAAACCACCAAATGCACGTGCTTTTTCAAGCGCTTCAGCTTCAGTGATATTTTCGCCAGCAAGGATACACCCATTTTGCGCACCTTTGTCACGTAGGATACGTGTCAGTTTACGCGTGTCGATATCCGCAATTGCCACAACATTGTGTTGTACCAAATATTCAGCTAATGATTGGGTTGAACGGAAGTTACTGTGCAGTAAAGGCAGGTCGCGAATGATCAATCCGTTCGCCCAAACCTTATGAATACGACCTGATTCAGCGTCTTCTTCATTGCAGCCTGTGTTACCGATATGTGGGTAAGTCAGTGTCACAAGTTGCTGTGCATAACTCGGGTCAGTCAAAATTTCTTGATAGCCAGTCATGGCAGTGTTGAAAACGACTTCACCAGTCGTACTACCCGATGCGCCAATCGAAGTACCTTTAAAGATAGTTCCGTCGGCAAGGGCTAAAATTGCTGGGGTGCTCAAACCAAAGCTCCTGAAATTTAGGCTGTAAAAAAGCGAGAAGACGAAAAAAAAGGAAGGCTATTTTTTAAACCTACCCTCCTATGTCTGCTCGCTTGAACTTAACACGGCATTATACGCAGAATGACCCCCAAAGTCCAACGGCTTTGCAGCGAAAGTATGAGATAAATGGCTTGCTTTTTGCATGGAAGTCTGTTTTGTAAGCAATGTGAAAAAATGTAAGCAATTAATAATTGTCAGACAAATCAAATCTTAATTTTTATCATATCTACTAATATAGCTTAGTCGATATAACAATAGGAACAAGACACATGGCTACAGCACCTAGATCTACTACATCTAAAAAAATCACTCCGAGCGTGGTGACTGAAACTGCCGAGAAGCTTGAAAAAGTAGCAGTCGAAGCTAAAGATCAGGCAATTGAAACCATCGAGGAAAGTAAGGAAAAGCTTGAAGTTGAAGCCAAACAGTTAAGCGATACTGTGCAGGAACAGTTGCGTCAATTTAAGCAGGAGGTGTTACAGCGTATTGATACTTTGAAGGAGCAGATTTTCGGTTCACAGAAAGAATTAACCGAATTAAAAAGCTTTATCAAGACAGAATTCAACGCTGTCGTCGAAGACTTATCCAATCTGGGTAAAGAACTGAAAGAAGATGTCAGTCAGATTTCGACCAAGCATAAGGAACATCTGACCGATACTTTTAAACGTTCTAAGGACAGTACCATTGAAGTACTGAAAAAAGTCAAACCCGTGGTGAAAACAGAGAGCTCAGACAAAAGTCCTGAGCTGAAAAGTTAGGCTGCGCTGAAAGGCCGCTATTTAAAAAGGAGAACAATCAATGTTCTCCTTTGTCTTTATGCAGCAAAACGGACTCACAATAACAATTAAAGGGGGTCACGATGCAACAGCATTTTGTAGGTGTACTTATTTTACTGATATTGATCATGCTACTGAATCTGGAAAGCGGATTGGGGCGCATACTTTATCTGGGTGTAATCGTATTATGTTTGGGAGTGCTGGGACTGGTGTTTGGGACCATTCTTCTGATGATCATTACTTTTGCTTTTATTCTTTATGCTGCTGTGAAATCTATTCAGGAGCAGCATCATCTACATCATTAAAATATGAACGTTGAAAACAATAAAAAATCTAAAATAATTATACAGAGGATCAATCATTGTTGAGCAATAAACAAAAACGTGAGACTTTAAGTCTCACGTTTTATTCGCCTGTTACACTTTAAATAGCTGATGCACAGCGTCAATCTATTTAAAATACATGCAACCAGTCACGTTTATTATGAAAATCTGCCTGAGGACTACTATGCTGCATGGCATAGTATTGATCACCTTGTGAGGTTTTTAAAACAGCAGATAAACCCAGGAACAAGTTTTCCCATTTCAGTTTATGTGTTGCCATAAAATCAGTCAGATCCACACTGACATTGAGACCATAATGCGTACGTTTGAGCTGGTTCAGCTCAATATCATCCGCAGCTTGCGGTGGCATCTCTTCAGGATAACGGTATTCTTCGAATTGATAAGCCTGCCAGGCTTGAGAAGGGGAAAGATTAATCTCACGATAAAAATCTTCGCCCTGAACCCCAATAAAAATTTCAAAGCAGGTCTGTTCCCACAGGAAATCCTGACGGGGATGTGCCGTCACCATGTCGGGCCACAAGATGTACTGATTGGGATCACGGATCCAGAAGCCCACATTTAAATTGCATGGGCCTTGCTGTTCGATGGCGGCAACCAGAGAGATGGCCTGAAAACGGCGATCAAATGCGCTAAGTTCGTAACTTGCCATAAGTCCTGTACTTAGTTAGACAAATGAGCGAAGCGGACAAGGTTGGACAATTTTTGGTTTTGTTTCGCAGCTTTCTTGTAAAGCAGCGCAATTTTACCAATAGTCTGAACTACTTCAGCACCAGTCGCTTCTGAAATTTCAACAATCAGTGCTGCACGCGCTTCGCGATCTTCAGCTACGATTTTCACTTTAATCAGTTCGTGATCGTTTAAAGCACGCGCCAATTCTTCGATGACATTTTCAGTCAGGCCTTTGTCACCCAGCATAACGACCGGGTTTAAAGCATGTCCGATTTGACGTAAACGCTTACGTTCCTGAATAGATAAAGACGCCATGAGAGATAACCTGAATTTTAAAACGGCTTAGTATAGCAAAAGCAAAAAACAAACGCTTTAAATTATCAGGAAATAATCATTTCCAATATCTCTTCATAACGAGCAAAACTCCTAGATTTAGATACACATGTATACTGCAAAATATGTCTTTTTCACGTACAATTAATAATTGGACGTTTTTTTATTTAGAGAGTTATGGCTACACGCATTACCAACCAAAAGTTATCTAAAAGTAGTCGTGATTGGATGAGAGAGCATTTAGACGATCCTTATGTGAAAAAGGCACAAAAGGACGGCTATCGTGCGCGTGCAGCATATAAGCTCTTAGAGATGCAAGAAAAGTACAAAATCATCAAACCCGGCATGACCGTGGTCGACTTGGGTGCAGCTCCCGGGAGTTGGTCACAAATCGCAGGTAAGTTGGTCGGCGACAAAGGTTTATTGATTGCATCTGACATTTTACCAATGGATGCATTACCCGATGTAACGTTCTTGCAAGGCGACTTTCGCGAAGAAGAAGTCTTCCAGCAATTGTTAGAAATTTTAGATGGTCGTACTGTAGACGTTGTAATTTCAGATATGGCCCCCAATACATCAGGTAATAAGGCTGTAGATCAACCGCGTCAGATTTACTTGTGTGAACTTGCACTGGATTTTGCCAATAAGGTGCTAGGCCCTAAAGGTCAATTTGTGGTAAAAGTTTTCCAAGGCTCAGGTTTTGACGAATTCCGTAAGCAAGTGGTTGATAGTTTTGATGTTCTGAAAACATCTAAACCTCTGGCATCACGTGCTCGCTCCAAGGAAGTTTTCCTGATCGGGCAGGGACGCAAGAAGGCTTTAAAATAAGTCTACTTGCCAAGTCGTTAAAAATTGTGCATTTTGTACGTTTTCAGATAATTGCAAGTTGATTTGCAGCTTAAGTATTAAGGTCACCCTGAACAGGGCATGATCAAATTAGATTGGAATGGGAATAAAGCTTTGAGCGATCTTTTTAAGAATGCCGTATTGTGGCTCGTGATACTGGGTGTGCTGGTGTTAATCTTCAGCAACGTCAGTGACCGCAATCAACCGACTACAATGAACTACTCAGAGTTTGTTGCCGCGGTCAATGCTGGCCAAATTAAACAAGTTGTGATTGACGGCGAAAGAATCCGTGGCGAAAAATCAAACGGTTCAGAGTTTGAAAGTATCCGTCCGGCAGTTCAGGATCCTGAACTGATGCCAAGCCTGATTAAAAATAATGTTGTGGTCGAAGGTGAAGCACCACAGCGTCAAGGCTTGCTCATGCAGTTGCTTATTGCAAGTTTCCCTGTACTTTTAATCATTTTGTTATTCATGTTCTTTATGCGCAACATGGGTGGCGGTGCAGGTGGTAAAAACGGCCCAATGAGTTTTGGTAAATCTAAAGCCAAAATGCTGTCTGAAGACCAGATTAAAGTCACTTTCACCGATGTTGCCGGTTGTGACGAAGCCAAGCAAGAAGTCGTTGAAATCGTAGATTTCCTGAAGGATCCAACCAAATTTAAACGTCTGGGTGCGAGTATTCCACGTGGTGTGTTAATGGTAGGTCCTCCAGGTACGGGGAAAACCCTACTTGCCAAAGCCATTGCCGGTGAAGCGAAAGTTCCATTCTTTAGTATTTCAGGTTCTGACTTCGTTGAGATGTTTGTCGGTGTCGGTGCATCCCGTGTTCGCGACATGTTTGAACAGGCGAAACGTCATGCGCCATGTATCATCTTTATTGATGAGATTGATGCAGTCGGTCGTCACCGTGGTTCAGGTACCGGTGGTGGTCACGATGAACGTGAACAGACATTGAACCAGATGCTGGTTGAAATGGATGGCTTTGAAGGTAATGAAGGCATTATCGTGATTGCTGCAACCAACCGTGCAGATGTATTGGATAAAGCACTTCTTCGTCCAGGTCGTTTTGACCGTCAAGTTGTGGTTGGCTTGCCAGACATCAAGGGTCGTGAACAAATCCTGAATGTACATTTGAAAAAATTGCCTTCAGTGACAGGTGTGGATGTTAAGGTTCTTGCACGTGGTACACCGGGCTTCTCGGGTGCGCAATTGGCAAATCTGGTGAATGAAGCTGCACTCTTTGCTGCACGCCGTAACAAGAACACCGTCGATATGCATGACTTTGAAGATGCAAAAGACAAGCTGTATATGGGTCCTGAGCGTAAATCAATGGTACTTCGTGATGAAGAGCGTCGCGCGACGGCTTATCATGAAGCAGGTCATGCGATTGTTGCTGAAAGCTTGCCAGGCACAGATCCTGTGCATAAGGTGACGATCATGCCGCGTGGCTGGGCTTTAGGTGTCACCTGGCAGTTGCCTGAATTTGACCAGACCAGCCATTATAAAGACAAAATGTTGAATGAACTTTCGATTTTGTTTGGTGGTCGTATTGCTGAAGAAGTCTTCATTAACCAGATGTCGACTGGTGCTTCAAATGACTTCGAACGTGCAACTAAAATGGCACGTGCGATGGTGACCAAATACGGTATGTCGGACAAACTCGGTGTGATGGTCTATGAAGAAGATGCGCAGCAATCTTTCATGGGCAGTATTGGTAGTCGCAGTATTTCGGAAACCACACAACTAGAAGTTGATCGTGAAATTCGTCGCATTCTGGATGAACAATATAAAATCGCACGCGATATCTTGGAAAGCAAAAAAGATATTGCCCATGCGATGGTGAAAGCCTTGATGGAATGGGAAACCATTGATCGTGATCAAATTCGTGACATCATGGAAGGTCGTGAGCCTCAGCCACCGAAAGTCTATGTTGCAGATAATCCTGTGATTGATGTAACCCCAGATGATGGTCCGTTGACTCCTCCGCCATTGCCAGCGAACTAAGCTCAATAAAAAAACCACCTTCGGGTGGTTTTTTTATGCTTGTCATTTTTGTCATATCTTTTTGAGTGTTATATTGAGCGATTAAAAATGAATAAGAAAAACAAAAATGAATATGCCTGTTCTGGAATCCAGTGTTTACCAGCTTCGTCTTGAACCGTTGAGCTGGGAACATTTTTCTGATTTAGCCATCGCATGCGCTGCAGAAAATTTAGGCGAGATTTTATATAACTCAGTGCCTTATCTGCATAACTTAAAAAAATATTTTACTCAGGCTTTTGAACAGCAAGCTCAAGGTGAAAGGATGGCTTTTGCTGTGATCGATTTAAACTCCCGCCAAGCAATTGGGACCACCAGTTATCATGATATTAAGACGGAAATTCCACGTTTTGAAATTGGTTTTACGTGGTATGCCAAGCGCTATCACAGAACCTATGTAAATCGCGTCTGTAAATATCTTTTGTTAAGACATGCTTTTGAAAATTTAAATGCTCAGGTCGTCGGCTTTCGGACTGATCATCTTAATGTCACGAGCCAGAAAGCGATTGAAGGAATAGGTGCCAAGCGAGATGGCATCATTAGGTGTCATATGCTGCGTAAAGATGGACAGACTATTCGAGATAGCTACATCTATAGTATTTTAGAAAGTGAATGGGCAGATGTGAAAACATTATTACAAATCAAGATAATGCAATATTCTAAAAAAAATTACTTCGAAATCTAGGTCCTGGCCTTATTCAGCTTTGCTTTATTTAATTATCCATAAGACAATATTGGGGTTATTGTGAATGAGTATTGAATCATGCAGCTGATGCCTTTGTTACCACATGTATGGACATTTGGTGATTTAAAATTGGACTTATCCCAGCCGCATGTAATGGGGATTCTCAATGTCACCCCGGACTCTTTTAGTGATGGTGGTCGGCATAATCAAAAAAAAGATGCGGTTGCCCGCGCACTGGAAATGATGGCTGAAGGTGCCACGGTAATTGATATTGGCGGTGAGTCGACCCGTCCAGGTGCCGCAGTGGTAGAAGTGGAAGAAGAAATTCGCCGCGTCGTGCCTGTGGTGGAAGAACTAGCTAAACATAAGGTCATTCTTTCGATTGATACGTCGCAACCTGAAGTCATACGCGCAGCGATTCGGGCCGGAGCGCATATCTGGAATGATGTTCGTGCATTAACAAAGCCGAATGCATTGCAGACTGCAGCAGAGCTGAATATTCCAGTGATCATCATGCATATGCGTGGTGAACCAACCACCATGAATAATCTGGATCAATATGAAGATGTCACTGCTGATGTGATTCGCGAGTTATCCCAACGCGTTCAGGATGCTTTGGATGAGGGAGTAAAAGCAGAAAATATCATGATCGATCCGGGTTTTGGTTTCGCTAAAAATGCCCAGCAAAATTTAAAGCTGTTGCAAGAGTTTTATAAATTTACAGAAATGGGATATCCGATTTTATCTGCTTTATCTCGTAAACGCTTTATCGGAGCAGTTCTGGATGGTGCTGAACCGCAAGCGCGTGCAGTCGGTTCGGCAACAGCACATTTATTGAGTATTCAGCAAGGTGCGTGTATGGTACGGGCACATGATGTTAAGGCTACAGCCGATGCGATTAAAATCTGGCAGGCTATGCAAACAGCTTAGAACTTCAGGGTTGAAAATTAGCATCTTGGCAATGTTGTTTGGCTTTTAAGCAACAATATGCTATATAGGCACGCTTAGATTAGATAGTCATCCTTTAGAGTGCCTGTAATGTTTGCAGATTTACTTCTCCCCATGTTCGATGATGAATATTATCCCGATATTCTGGTTGCTGAAATCAAGCAGCACATCGAACGTTTTGCCCAAAAAGTCGCTAAATCAGGTTTGTCAGATCAAGAAATTTATCAGCTTGCCAATCTGACTGTGGCTGATATTAATGTCATGAAACCTCAGTTTGAAGATCTGGATTCATCTCTGGATGATACTGCCGCTGATTATATTGCTGAAGCCATGATGATGGTGGTGCAAGAGCACGGCCTGTTCGAGATTGAAATGGAAGAGTTGATTACCAACCGTGAATGGTGATTTAAGAAAACCCTGCAGCTGCAGGGTTTTTTAATGTCTGTTGAAATAATCTTTAAAGTTATTAAAGCGAATCGAGCCTAATAATAGTTGCTCTTCATTCATACATTGCTGATAGAGATTCTGGTAATAAGCTTGCAGATTTGAGTGGCCCTGAACCTGTTGTGGTGTTTTTGATCTGGATTGTTGATAAGCCCAAAAAGCCAGTTGCCGGAGTTTCTGCAATTTGATCTGATCAATTGCGCTACAGGAACTTTTAAATAGAGGTTCCAAGATCACAGCGCCAAAAGAGGATAGCGCTAAAATGATCATGCTAATGATGACCAGCACATCCGAATGAACCAGATAAAGGTTAAGCAGCAAACATAGAAAAATTGGAATTTGCAGATAGAGACAATTTTGCAAACGCTGACTATAAGCTTTGGAGCTGAATTGCGCCTGATATTGTGCATGCCAGATATAGGGATACAGTAGTGCCAGCAGCACAATTAAGGTGACATTAAACGCAATCGTGGCATTTTTAAAAAAATAATATTCCAGAAATACTGAGCTGATACTACAGGCTATACAGACCAGAAGGGAGAGTAAATTAATCGCGATAACAAACTGGATATTTTGCAGGGCATTAAATTTGAAGCGGCTATAACGCAGCTTAAGGAAAAAAGCGTCTGGATGACGTAATTGTAATGTAGCGAGATCGAAGTGTTTTAATTCTGACATGGGGATTTCGCACTAAAAGAATAAAATGCAGGCACAAAAAAACCAGCCTAATGCTGGATTTTTTATTGCACCATTTTAATAAAGATTAAAATGGTGCCCGAGGCCAGACTCGAACTGGCACGCTTTGTGGGCGGGGGATTTTAAATCCCCTGTGTCTACCGATTTCACCACTCGGGCATGTGCGCAATAATAGAGGACGAAATAAAGCTTGGCAAGCAAATTTCTAAATGATTGCTTTCTTTTCAAGCAATTCCGTGGCTTCTATTCTAAAAACCAGCAAATCAACGTTTTTTTAAAGTCAATATTTGCAGATCTTCAAGACGGCCAATGGAAAATGATAAAGAACTATGAATTTTCATCCAGATAGCTGTCGACATCCAGATGCTTGATCGTTTTACAATATTGATGCTCATATTTCAGTAGCCGCGTATATAACCCGGCATAGTGATTTAATTGCTGTTTTAGTTCGGCATGCCGAGGATCATGGCTTGAATAAAAACGTAATTTTAGTCGGATCAGGCAGGTTTGTTTATAAGCCCAAAAACAGATTTTACGTAATTGTTGTAGCTGATAGTGCTCAGTATTTTTACTATTTTCCTTGAATAAATTTTCCCGATAAAAGCGCACAAAGCCAAAGCTCACGCCAAAGAAGAATAAGCTCCACATCAGCAAACTGCTTTGCATAAAGACCAGATTTAAGGCTTGTAGCAGAATCACAATAGCCATCTTGATCGGAGTATGACGCAATAACTGATACAGCGAATAAGAAGAATGCTGAATCTGGTACAGAATCAAGGTGAGACTCAACATCAGGAACAACAGAATGGCCAAAATGGCATAACTTTGCGCCTGAAATTCGCTGATTTGCACAAAAGATTGCTGTACTAGATCTCGTAACATCAAACTGATGGGAACAAAAATCATGGCGGCCAAGGCCCAAGGAATTAAGAGCTTGGCTTTATCCCAGATTCCACGGATTTTAATCTGACTGTAAAACAGGTGATTTCCTTTAAATGCAGTCGGATATTGGCGCTTAAGTTGCTGCAGCAACAAAGTCACTTGCGTAGTGGGTATCATCCAGAGATTAATTTAATATATAGATGAAGCACTATAGTCGATTTTGCGCAAAATCGCAGAAGAAATGCAGTTTCAGGTCGTAGCGCTGTTTTAATCATGAAGATTTTAGTTTTTTAGCGACGAATTATGCGAAAATAGCCGATTCAAGATTTATTTTTTTAAGGACAGTTTATGACTGATCAATCTCCTCAGGCGTTAAGCGACATCGAAATTTTAGACATCCTGCAAAGTATGAAAAAGGATGAGCTAAATACTGAGGCGCAAGCAGCAATTCGTCAGGGTGGTAAAGCTGGTCGTCAGGAAGCGCATAAAGCAGCCTTAGTAGCATTGAATCAGTCATTTGAAGACAAGTTTGTCGAAGCCGTATCTTTGGCTTTGGGTCTAAATGCAGCACAAATCAAAAAAATCCGTTATAAAAAAGACCGGATCCGTATTTTAAAAGCGCGCGGTATTGATTATATGGCAATTGATGGTGCTGAAACTGCACAGGTACTGTCACAAATTGCCCAAGCAATTGTGCGTGAAGATGCAATTGTCACCCATGACCTGCATAATATTTTCCCATTCTGGAAAGAAGGCTGGCCTATGGTGCAATTCGATAATGCCTACAAAATTTTAGAAGATGATATCCAGATTCACTATCAAGCCGTTCTTGAGGCTTTATTAGCAAAAATCTAAGCTGTAACTAGATATAAACAAAAGCATCTTCGGGTGCTTTTTTTAATCACGATACATCAGTGCAATCAGCCAACTGATGGGCAAAATAAATAAACGCCACCAGGTAATCAAGGGCCAATAAAAATACTCTCCAAATCTCAAGGTCGAGTCGAAACCTTGACGGCGACGTTCATGCGGGTAGGGAATAATGAAAACCGTTAAAGCCATCAGAATGATGGCTGCCAGTAAAAGCAGGGGATTCTGCTGTTTGGCAAAAAAGAAGTAAAACAAATACAGGGCTGAATAAAAAAACAGACATGCCAATAATGCAGAATTATTCATCACTCACCTTATGATTTTTTTATTAGAATAATTTTTACTATTTCTTAGAAGGAAGAACCAGACTAATCTGATTCTTCTTGAATAACTGAATTGGTTTCGATCAAGCGGGTCACCAGTAACTGGTCAATTTTAAAATGATCGACGTCAACCACTTCAAACTTATAAGCACCAAATATCACTGCATCTGCAGGACGTGGAATCTTGCGTAATTTATACATCATGAAGCCAGCGATGGTTTCATAATTTTCATCATCAGGCATTTCATCAATTTCAAGCGCATGCTTGATATCTTCAATCGGTGTACTGCCTTCAATCAACCAGGAATTATTGTCACGTTTAATAATTTGCTGATCTGCTTCAATAGGCGTCACCCAGTCACCCATCACGGTAATCATAATATCGGAAAGGGTAATCACTCCGACTACCAGCGCATATTCATTAATGACGACGGCAAACTTTTCCTTGGTGGAGCGGAAACGATCCAGAACTTCCGATAAAGTCAAAGTATCAGGAATGGTCAAGACATTACGGATGGTATTTTCATTGAGCTGCAGCAGCGACTGGTTATTCAAAATACGCACCAGAATATCTTTGGCATCGACATAGCCAATCACACTGTCGATGTCATTACTACACACCAGAAACTTGGAATAGGGATATTCCGCCAGCTTTTGCCGAATACTTACTTCCGGTTCATTTAAGGTAAAGAACACCACATTTTCACGGGTAGTCATACTCGAAGGAACGTTACGCTCTTCAAGCTCGAATACATTTTCAATGAAATGATGTTCCTGTTTTTGTAGTACACCGGCCTGTGCACCCGCATCCATCACTGCGGAAATATCATCAAAAGTAATATTGTCATCACGGATGGTATTCACTTTAAACAGACGGAACAGCATGTTAGCAATGGCATTGATAAACCAGGCCAAAGGTTTGCAGACTTTAATGAAAATCTGAATTGGCTCGATGACTGAGACTGCGATCTTTTCTGGCGCAATCATGGCCAGACGCTTCGGCATTAAATCTGCAAATAAAATAAATAAAGAAGTAACGACAGTAAAAGAAAGCACAAAGCTGATATTTTCAGTCCAAGGACCTTGGTAAAAGCGGGAAACAAAATTAAAAATATAAGGACGGAAAGCGCCTTCACCTAAAATACCGCCGAGAATAGCGACTGCATTTAAACCGATTTGAGAGGCTGCGAAGAAGTCAGCAGAATTTTCTTGTAGATCTAAAACTTTTTGAGCGCGATGTTCACCCGATTCAGCCAGAATTTTGAGTTTGACTTTACGGGCACCTGCGAGGGCGATTTCTGTTAAAGATAAAAAACCGGCCCCCGCGATGAGTATTAAGATAATCACGATATTTTGTAAGAGGCTCACAAATCCACCTGTGGATGAATAGTATCTTGGGATATTTTTAACACAAAAAAAGACTTGAGGTGTAAAAACTACCTCTCAAGTCTTCAAAGTATAATCTTAAAAAATAAGAATTTAGAAGAATTTGAGTTTAATAGGGTGAAAATTGAGAATTATTGTTCAGGAATTCACGATTTTCTTCTTCAATCATTTGACGGGCGACATACAGAATCAGCTGACGTAACCAGCGATGTGCAGGATGATGATGCAATAAAGGACACCATGCCATTTTTAATTCAAATTCAGGAATATAAAACGGAGGGTCTTTGAGAATTAAATTGTGATTCTTGGCTTGCAGACGTGCGATGCGTGAAGGCAGTGTTGCGATCAGATCTACATTGGCAGCCAATAATCCCGGCATTTGATAGTGACGGGTAAAGACGGAGATTTTACGTTTCTGGCCAATACGTTCTAAAGCCTGATCGATCCAGCCTAAACCGGCCTGTTTTTCAGGATTTACCCCGAAGCCAACACCCATACCGGTTTTAGAAACCCAGATATGCTGTGCATCCAAATAGCTTTTTAAGTTCAGGTTGCTTGCGGCAGGATGCTTGTTATTTAAAAGACAAGAAAAGCTGTCGCGCCAGACCAAAACCTGATGAAAACTTTGCGGGATTTCATTAAAACGGTTAATCGCCAGATCGACCTTGCCCTGTTCCATATCACGGTAAGACACATCACTTGGGGTCAGGAAATCTAACACCACATTCGGTGCTTCTGAACGTAAGGCTTTGACTAAGCGTGGAACTAAAGTGGCTTCGGCATAATCCGAGGTCATGATCCGGAACACACGATTTGAGGTATAAGGACGGAACTCGGTACGTGGTTCCAGAATCATGGACAGATCAGCGAGCGCATCTCGAATACGTGGCTGTAACTCTAAAGCACGTTCGGTCGGGGTCATGCCTTCAGAAGAACGAATCAGGAGGGGATCATTAAATAAATTGCGTAATCGGCGTAAGATGTTACTCATGGCAGGCTGGGTAACGCCCAATTGTTCTGCTGCACGGGTGACATTTTTTTCGCGAAGAAGTACATCAAGATAAATTAATAGATTGAGATCGACTCGCTCCAGATTCATAAAAGAAATACCGAGAATAAATACAAGAAATTATGATGATTATGCCATAATTGCCGGGCCTTGTGTAAAGCGCCGATGAAAAAAAGCCATGTGCTCACTAATAAAGTTTACAGAATTAACACAGGCTTAAGCCCCATTATTCAAAGTGTACATAAGAGAAAAGATGCACTTTAAATGGAATATCATTTAGTCTTTTTGTAGAGGGAAATGAAAGCCATCTTTTCGCTTTAAAAGAACATAAGAAAGGCTGGTCTTGCATTCAAGATTTGAGTGAAAAGTAAACTAACCCAAGAATTTCTTAAGTTGAATAAATCATCAAAGATCAGCATTTTTTAAAAATAAAAGGACATAAAACCCATAGCCAGACTTAAGTCTAATGAATTATTTTTAGGCAACATGCGGAAATTTTATCCATTTTTATTTTTAAATAAATTTATATAAAACAATAATTTAATATAATTTATCAAGATTGTACTAAGACTTTGATCTACTCATTTTTTAAATAAATACTGAAGATTCTTGCAGACTATTGGATTAATTTTCATAAGCCCACTAATCTTTAGCTATCCCAACGGATCGTCGAAAATCTGAACAAGTCATTGAGGGTGTGATTTGAGCGTTTCGTTGCAGAAAAATCCTAATATTATTACAGGAATATATCATGACTACATACCAAACAGCGATTGATGCAATCCGCGAATTAAAAGCGAAATTCGGTAACACTTGGGCAGACATCAGTCCTGAAGATGCTGCGCGTATGCAACTTCAAAACCGTTTCAAAACTGGTTTAGACATTGCGAAATATACAGCGGCAATTATGCGTCGTGATATGGCTGCTTATGATGCAGACTCTAGCAAATACACTCAATCACTAGGTTGCTGGCACGGTTTCATCGCGCAACAAAAAATGATTGCGAACAAAAAATACTTCGGTACAACTGAACGTCGCTACATCTACCTTTCTGGTTGGATGGTTGCAGCGCTTCGTTCAGAATTCGGTCCACTTCCTGACCAATCTATGCACGAAAAAACGTCTGTTCCTGCATTGATCGAAGAAATCTACACGTTCTTACGTCAAGCTGACGCGAAAGAATTAAACGACTTGTTCCGTGCACTTAAAAAAGCACAAGAAGCGGGCGACACTGCTAAAGCAGCCGAAATCACTTCACAAATCGACAACTTCCAAACTCACGTTGTGCCAATTATTGCGGACATCGACGCTGGTTTCGGTAACGAAGAAGCGACTTACTTACTTGCTAAGAAAATGATCGAAGCGGGTGCTTGTGCACTACAAATCGAAAACCAGGTTTCTGACGCGAAACAATGTGGTCACCAAGCTGGTAAAGTAACAGTTCCACACGAAGACTTCATCGCGAAAATCCACGCTCTTCGCTATGCATTCTTAGAAATGGGTCTTGATGACGGTATCATCGTTGCACGTACTGACTCTGAAGGCGCTGACTTGACTCAAAAAATCCCAGTGGTTAAAGAGCCAGGCGACATCGCTTCTCAATACATCAGCTACTTAGACACAACTGAAATCGACATTTCAGAAGCGCAAGAAGACGAAATCCTGATTAAGCGTGATGGTAAACTTCACCGTCCTAAACGTCTTGCTTCTGGTCTATACCAGTTCCGTGAAGGCACGCAAATCGACCGCGTTGTACTTGACTGTGTAACTAGCTTACAAAACGGTGCTGACCTTCTTTGGATCGAAACTGCAACGCCAAACGTTGCTGAAATCGCTCACATGGTTAACCGTGTACGTGAAACAGTTCCAAATGCGAAACTTGTTTATAACAACTCGCCTTCGTTCAACTGGACTTTAAACTTCCGTCAACAAGCGTATGACCGTTGGGTTGCTGAAGGTAAAGACGTTTCTGCTTACGACCGTGCTAAGTTAATGAGCGCTGAGTACGATGCAACTGAACTGGCTGCTGAAGCTGACGAAAAAGTTCGTACCTTCCAGGCTGATGCTGCTCGTGAAGCGGGTGTGTTCCATCACTTGATCACACTTCCGACTTACCACACAGCTGCGCTTTCTACGCATGAGCTTGCTCAAGGTTACTTCGGTACTGAAGGTATGTTGGCTTATGTTGCTGGCGTACAACGTAAAGAAATCCGCGGCGGTATCGCATGTGTTAAACACCAAGCAATGGCTGGTTCTGACATCGGTGATGACCACAAAGAAATCTTCGCTGGTGACAATGCATTGAAAGCTGGTGATGATTCTAAAAACACAATGAACCAGTTCAGCGCTTAATCCGCTCAATTGATTCACTAAAAAACCCTGCATCTGCAGGGTTTTTTGTTTAGAAAAATGCTATTAATAAATAGGGAAGAGCAATCTCAAGAACGTGCTCAAGAGGGATTATCCATAATTTTTCCATGATTGGTTTTTATCGCAGCTTTTATGTGTTTAATTCTTGCATTCTAGTGCTATGTCACTGAATATTTGGATATAGCATGCTTATGTTCTGCATCAATTTACCCCTATTTAATTAAAAGTGACCCGGACTTATGCTGTCTAAATTTTTTATCCACCGCCCGATCTTTGCTGGGGTACTGGCGATTGTTGTCATGGCAATCGGCCTGTTCGCAGTGATGAACCTGCCAGTGGAACGTTATCCGGACATTGCCCCGCCAAGGATAACGGTGGCAGCAACTTATAGCGGTGCTTCTGCGGAAACTGTGGAAGAAAGCGTGACTCAAGTGCTGGAACAGCAAATCAAAGGCATTGATCATCTGCTGTATTTCAGTTCGAGTAGTGATTCTTCAGGACGCAGCCGGGTCAGCATTAGCTTTGAGAATGGTACCGATCCGGATACTGCACAGGTGCAGGTACAAAATGCGATTAATGGGGTACTAAACCGATTACCGGAAGATGTACAACGCCAAGGTGTCAATGTCTTTAAATCGCTCGGTGATACCCATATGGTAATTAGCCTGTATGATGAGTCGGGGCGCAGCAACAATATTGAACTTTCCGACTATCTGATAACCCATCTGGAACAGGACATTTCCCGGATTGAAGGCATTGGTGAGGTGGATGTTTTTGGTTCACAATATGCGATGCGGATCTGGCTGAATCCGGCAAAATTAAAACAATACAACCTGATGCCAAGCGATGTGCGTGCTGCGATTGAAGCCCAAAATACTCAGGTCGCTGCTGGTGCGATTGGTGATCTTCCCGCCATAGACGAGCAATACCTGAATGCCAAAGTTACTTCGGGTTCACGGCTAAAAACTGTAGAAGAATTCCAGAATATTATTGTCAAATCGGATCGTGCCGGCAGCTTTATTTATTTGAAAGATATTGCCCGGGTAGAACTGGGTGCTGAAAATTATCAGTCTTATAGTACCAATAATGGTTATCCATCGGCAGGTCTGGGTATTTCACTGGCGTCAGGTGCCAATGCCATTGCCACCTCTAATCTGATTAAAGCCGAAATTGCCCGTATTTCCCAGCAATTGCCTGAAGGCTATAAAATTGCTTATCCACGTGACAATACGCCTTTTGTTCAAGAATCAATTAAAGAGGTAGTCAAAACCCTGATCGAAGCCGTGATTTTGGTCATCATTGTGATGTTCATTTTCTTGCAGAACTGGCGTGCAACTTTGATTCCTACCGTGACTGTTCCAGTGGTGATTTTGGGTACGATGGCGGTGCTGTATGCACTGGGTATGAGTATCAACACCTTAACCTTATTTGCGCTGGTTCTGGCGATCGGCCTGTTAGTGGATGATGCCATTGTTGTGGTAGAAAACGTCGAACGGCTGATGCATGAAAAGCAACTGTCCGCCAAGGATGCTGCCCTGGAATCCATGCAGGAAATTAGTGGAGCACTGATCGGGATTACACTGGTCTTAACCGCAGTCTTTATTCCCATGGCTTTTTTTGGCGGATCGACTGGCGTAATTTACCGGCAGTTCTCCATCACCTTGGTCGCGGCAATGTCCTTATCCTTAATGGTGGCATTGATTCTAACGCCAGCATTGTGTGCGCTTATTCTAAAACCGAATCCTAAGCCGGCAAAATGGGCGTCCTGGTTTAACCAGAAACTGGATCATTTAAAACATCGTTATCTGAATTTGTCTAAACTCACGATTCAGCGTCAGGCGATTTGTCTACTATTGTTTGCTGGATTGATCGGTGTGTTTGCGCTGTTCTATCGTGCTTTGCCGACCAGTTTCTTGCCGAGTGAGGATCAGGGGATCTTAAGCTTGCAAATCAAATTGCAGGAAGGCGCTCCGATGAAAAATACCATTCAGATCGGTGAAGAAGTCCATAAGTATTTTCTGGATCAGGAACAAGCTAATGTCAATCTGGTGATGATCCGTTATGGGCGAAATTTCTCTGGAACTGGTCAGAACCTCGCGACCGGTTTTGTAGCGTTGAAACATTGGGATGAGCGTTCCGGTCAGGACAATACTGCACAAGCGATTCGTGAACGGGCCTTGAAGCATTTTCAAAGTAATCGCAATGCACAAATTAACGTGTCCATGCCAGCTTCAGTCAATGGTCTGGGACAAACCGATGGTCTGGATTTCTGGATTCGAGATATCAATGGCAATGGCCGGCAATATCTGGAACAGCAATTTAAAGCGCTGGAAGCTCGGGCGGGCAACTATACGAGCTTTGAAAATCTGGGCAAACGTTCTAATCCTGACAAAGCAGAACTACGTGTCAATATTGACCAGAAACAGGCCATGGCCAATGGCCTGACCCAATCGGCGATTAACAGTACCTTATCCAGTGCCTGGGGCGGCAGTTATATTAATGACTTTATTGATCGCGGCCGGATTAAACGGGTGATCATGCAGGGTGATGCAGAATTCCGTTCCAAGCCGGAAGATCTGGCGCAGTGGCATGTGCGAAATGACCAGAATCAGATGGTGCCTTTCAGCAACTTCTCGCAAGTGGGCTGGAGTGGTGGCCCTGAAGTGGTCAACCGCTTTATGGGGTATACCGCATTGCAAATGGAAGCGGATCGGGCTAAAGACAGCAGTTCCGGTCAGGCCATGCAGGATGTGGAAGCTTTGATTGCTGAACAGGAGGGAGTCGATGTGGTCTGGAGCGGTCTTTCCTTTGAGGAAAAACAGTCCAATAATCAGGCGATCTGGCTGTATCTGATTTCAATTGGTTTTATTTTTCTGTGTCTGGCGGCTTTATATGAAAGCTGGAGCATTCCAACCGCCGTGATGTCGGCAATTCCACTGGGGATTGGCGGCAATATTATTTTTAGTTATCTGGCTGGTTTCCCGAATGATATCTATTTCCAGATTGCCTTGCTGACCACCATCGGTCTGTCCTGTAAGAATGCTATTTTGATTGTAGAATTTGCTTCATTAGCGCAGCAACAAGGCAAATCGGTAGTAGAAGCGGCACTAGAAGGTGCCTCTTTACGCCTACGTCCAATTTTGATGACTTCTTTGGCCTTTGGCGCAGGGATTTTACCGTTGGTCTTTGCTACAGGGGCAGGTGCGGTGAGTCGTCAGGAAATTGGGGTGAGTGTATTTGGTGGTGTTATTTTTGGAACTGTGCTGGTGCTGATTTTTATTCCATTTATGTATGTTTTGATTCGTCGCTTGATAAAGAAAAAACCAATTATTGAATAAATTTATGGTTTTTTTATAAAAAGCCTGACTCAGTCAGGCTTTTTTCTGGCTAAATATCGAGGATTTGATTAATACAAAAAATATCGTCATATTGCAGCATGATCATTAAAATTATTCACATGAAAAATTAGGATACAGGGATCAGGACAAACATCTCTTGAATGCCAGACTTTTATAATGAGCTGCTTATGCCGACAATTTCAGAAAAAATCCAGCATATCCAACAACAATTACATTCTGAAAATCACGCCAGCACTGTAAGTTTACTCAGTCAGCTGAATGTCGCCGATCAGGCGCGCATTTTAAGCCGTTTAGATGCTCGGCAACAGGCCCGAATTTTAAGGCAACTGAATGAACCGAGCTTGGTCTATGCTTTTATGCCCCTAGGGCAGCAGTTAAACGTGGCACAGCACTTATCTATTTCAGAACTTGTTCCCATTCTGGACGCAATGCCTTCTGATGATTTTGTCGATATTTATAAGCAGTTTTCGCCGCCGCTACAGCTGCAATTGATGGGCGCATTATCTGAAGAATCCCAGCAGACACTCAAAGATCTGGCCATCTATCCGGAAGGTACAGCGGGTGCCATGATGAGCTCACGTTTTGTGACGCTATCACCCGATTTAACCATGGATGAAGCGATACAGGCTTTACGTGTAGTGGCCGCGGGGCAGGAAACCCTGTATCTGATATATATTGTCGATGCAGAAAAACGGCTGATCGGTGTGATTTCCTTAAGGCAGATCATACAGGCCTTACCTGAGCTGAGCATTGCCGAGGTGATGCAACGTGACGTCATTTCTGCTCAGGTAACAGATGATCAGGAAATTGTAGCTCGAGCCTTGGCCTATTATGATTTTATTGCTCTGCCTGTAGTTGATGCACAGCAAAAACTCTTAGGAATTGTTACTTATGACGATGCTATGGACATTGTCGAAGCCGAAACTACGGAAGATATTTTAAAGTCGGGTGCAGTAACGCCGTTGACTGAATTGAGCCTTAAAACTGCCCCGATTTTGACCCTGTATCAGAAGCGGGTCTTTTGGCTGGTTATTCTGGTTTTTGGCAGTCTGCTCTCTGGAATCGGAATTGCACACTTTGAAGAGATCATTGCCGCACATATCGTGCTGGTATTTTTCTTACCGCTTTTGGTGGGGAGTGGCGGGAATGCCGGTTCGCAATCAGCCACCTTGATGGTGCGTGCTTTGGCCACAGGCGATGTCGAGTTCAAGGACTGGTTTAACCTGCTCAGTCGTGAATCGCTGGTGGCGCTATGTTTAGGTGGCACCATGGCGATTGCGGTATCCATTCTGGGTTATATTCGGGGAGATATCATGGTCGCTGTGGTGCTGGCCATCAGTATGCTCGGGATTGTGTTGATGGGCTGCCTGATCGGCATGAGTCTGCCTTTTATTTTAAATAAACTCAAACTTGATCCTGCCAGTGCTTCGGCGCCATTGGTGACTTCCATCTGCGATGCTACCGGTGTGATTCTGTATTTATTTGTGGCTTCCAAATTATTGTTTTAATTCACAGATTGATACATCAGCGTATAAAAAATACTTTATGCTCAAGAAAATCAGCATTATTTCTGGAATAACCTATGCCTGAGTCTGGACAAAAACCAAAACTAAGCCAACAAGAGGTGATACGTCTGGAACGTGATCTGGCCAAGTTTGCCAATATGATGGATTCCGTGGTGCGTATTCCATTTACCAAGCAAGGGGTGGGGGCAGACGCGGCTTTGAGTACGATTCCGGTTGCTGGAGATATTGCCGGTTTTGTACTGACCTGTTATGCCATTCATAAGGCCAAACAGATTGGGGTGCCGAGTGCCAAACTCAATCCAGTGATGAAAATGGCGGCGATCGATGCGGTAGTAGGATTTATTCCGGTGGCAGGCACGGTCTTTGATATTTTTATTCGGCCCAGTCGCAAAGCGCTCGATGTCGTGCACCTGCATATTCGCGAGGAATATCAGATTAATAGCGATCGACATGTGGTGCATCCATTTTTGCATGAAAGTCTGGAACGCAAACAACAGCAATCAGCATTCTGGCGCAATCCCGTGGTGGCCTGGATCTGGATTCATATCCCCGATATTTTAGGTACTTTATTCCTGATTGTATTTGTCTTCGCGATCGGGTGGGGTGCTATGGCGCTGTATCAATGGTTCAGCCAATGATAGGTCAGCTAAAGAATAATTGAATCCAATAAAAAAAGCCTGCAATTGCAGGCTTTTTTTGAATCAAAAATAAAGTTTTACTTAAGCACAATCAAGTTGTTGCAATGCAGCGACACGTTGTTCGATGCTTGGATGCGTCTGGAACAATGCAGCAAGGCTAAAGCCTTCTTCTTTACCCGCAGAAATCGCAAATGCTTTCATTTCTTTCGGCATGGCATCTGGCATTTCAGATTCTGCCTGTAAGCGCAGTAATGCTGAAATCATGGCTTGTTTACCTGCCAGACGTGCACCTGCTTCATCAGCACGGTATTCACGGTGACGAGAGAACCACATCACAATCGACGATGCCAAGATACCGAACACGATATCCAGCACAATAGTAATCACGAAATAGGCAATACCCGGGGCTTCACCTTCTTCACGACCAAAGACATTGCGGTCAATAAAATCACCTGCGACACGTGCGAAGAACATCACGAAGGCGTTCACAACACCTTGGATTAGTGCCAGAGTGACCATGTCACCATTGGCGACATGACCAATCTCATGCGCTAATACTGCACGAAGTTCGTCTTTGTTCATACGCTCAAGCAAGCCAGTTGATACCGCAACGAGAGCATCATTTTTGTTCCAGCCGGTGGCAAAGGCATTCGACTGGTAAGAGGGGAAAATACCCACTTCCGGCATTTTAATGCCTGCACGCTGAGAAAGTTGTGCAACTTCTTGGAGCAACCAGGCTTCAGCTTGGTTACGAGGTGCATTCGGGTCAATCAGTTCAGTACCCGTGGTCTTTTTCGCCATCCATTTAGACATGAACAGGGAAATCATTGAGCCGACCATACCGAACACAAAACAGATGACCAACAGGTTGCCTAGATTCAAGCCACCTGCGCCATGGTAACTACCGACACCGAAGAGTGACAAGATAATGCCAGCTACAACCAGTACCGCGAGGTTGGTTAGCAAGAACAAACCAATCCGCATCATTGAGAAATCCTCTTATTACAGAAAAATAATCTGATTATTAAATGTAAATCATTGAAATCAATATGCGGTGAAATCGAGAAGAATTCAAGGAAAAAATAGCATTTGGCTACAAAAAACACAGGATATTTTTTGTGCAAATTGAAACATAGGTCTTTAAAAACAAAGCTGTTTAGGAGTTATTCACTTAAATATATTTTTGCAGATGCTGACGCATTCGCGGTGGCATATGAGCCTGCCGGTGCATCGGTGAAACTGCCATCCGCTTGAGCAATGATCTGACGCTGGTATTTTGCAGCCTGAATATTGGAAGCTGTGGTGGTTTCAGTCGAATAATTGTCAGAACTGGCAATCACACGACCATTATCAGAAGATGCTGTATAGACAGAACTAGTATTGCCAATTCCCTGAGCATATAAGTTCTGATAACGGCTGCTGACACGACGGACATAGTCCTGAGTTTCACGAAACGGTGGCACGCCCTTATATTTTGCAACATTACCTTCACCGGCATTATAGCCGGCCAGTGCCAAGGTAGTATTGCCATTAAAACGTTTCAATAACCAGGCCAGATATTTGGCACCTGCCATAATATTCTGCTGCGGGTCATAAGCATTGCTGACATTAAAACGACGGGCAGTCGCGGGCATGAGTTGCATTAAGCCCTGTGCACCGACTGGAGAACGTGCCTGCACATTAAAACCGGATTCGGTATGCATCACGGCTTTAATCAAGCCTTCAGATACACCATAGGTTTGTGCTGCCTGACGGATAATCGAGTCATAGGCATTTTTATTTTTACTATAACTTGGCAATACCGAAGCTTCACTTGAACCCCAGTTGCTATAACTGTGAATATTGCTGTCGGGATAATAAGTTTTCTTTTCTACCTGTAGATGGTTATAGCGACTTTTCTTATTGGTCAATAAAGTACTGCCATTACTGTCACGTAATTGATAGATCGTTTGACCGGCATAAGCAAAATGACAACAGCTTGCCAATAGCAAACCACTGATCCCATAACGCCCCAAAACATACACATTTATTTTCATTGTTTATATTAAGTAAACACAAGCGAGAAAAATTCAATAAAGAGTTTAACAAAAAATTACGGAATGAAAAGACTTGTGCGCTGCATTTATAAACGAGTTTGTAAATGCAAGTCATTTTTTACATTTTAGCAGTAGAAAAAAAAATATGATTTAATTTAAAACCTTAGGCTTGACAGGTTTAACTAATTGATTTTTATAAATAATTAAATTGATCAAAAAATGATCAATTTAAAGAAAAGCCTTATCTTTTGAGCCGGATAAGTTGTCAAGTCTGTTTCAATCCACAAAGTTATCCACAGCTTTTGTGGACAACTGTGGAAAAGTCCAAAAGATAAGCATCTTGACTAAAAAATGAACGCAATCGTTCAATATATCAATCTAGAGCCTGTCATCAATTAGCTTGAGAAAATCTAACCTGTCCTCATTATTTTTTCATGACTAAACGCTATGCATTAAGAGATGATCAGTGGGAGCAGATTAAGGATCTGTTACCTGGACGAGCGAGTACTGTTGGAGTAACTGCCAAAGATAACAGGCTATTTGTTGAAGCAGTATTGTATCGGTATCGTTCAGGTATTCCATGGCGAGACTTACCCGAACGCTTTGGGGATTTTAGAGTTGTGCACACTCGCTTTAGCCGTTGGGCTAAAGCAGGCGTATGGCAGAAAGTTTTTGAAGTGCTATCACATGAAAGTGATAATGAATATGCCAT
This sequence comes from Acinetobacter sp. AR2-3, assembly GCF_001878775.1. Taxonomy (NCBI): domain Bacteria; kingdom Pseudomonadati; phylum Pseudomonadota; class Gammaproteobacteria; order Moraxellales; family Moraxellaceae; genus Acinetobacter; species Acinetobacter sp. AR2-3. The sequence continues at coordinate 450 of NZ_MJIQ01000037.1, read as the reverse complement.
GCTAGACTCAACCATTGTGCGTGCTCATCAACACAGCGCCGGAAAAAAAAGAACAGGCAATCGGACGCAGTAAAGGTGGCTTAAGTACCAAAATTCATGCCCGTACTGATGCTTTAGGCAACCCAACAGGATTTTATCTCACTGCCGGGCAGACTCATGACTTAAATGGTGCTGATGTGCTGCTGGACTTATCGTTAAGTCAGACTTGGCTCATGGATAAAGCCTATAATTCTAAGGATCGGGTGATTGATCCAATCCATAAGATCAAGGGTCAGATCGTGATGCCATCCAAAAGTAACGCGATTGATCAGCGTGATTATGACCAACATCTTTATAAAGCAAGACATCTGATCGAGAACTTCTTCGCCAAGCTCAAGCAGTATCGAGGTATTGCTACGCGCTATGATAAATTGGCTCAAAACTTCCTGTCAGCAATCTACCTTGCTTCAA